>NZ_QNUB01000008.1:0-65360 GCF_008042345.1 Bacillus sp. AR8-1 | reverse complement strand
TGGAGACATGTTTGCTAACTTAGATGAACAGGCGAAGGAGAAAGCGAAGGCGATTTTAGAGCAAAAGAAATCTGGAAAATTAACGCATGAGCAAGCAAAAGAGGAATTAACAAAGCGAAAATGCCGGAGAAAGATAAACATGGAGACATGTTTGCTAACTTAGATGAACAGGAAAAAGAGAAAGCAAAGTCAATTTTAGAGCAAAAGAAATCTGGAAAATTAACGCATGAGCAAGCAAAAGAAGAATTAACAAAATTAGGTGTGAAACTTCCAGAGAAAGAGAAGCGTGAAGACATCTTTGCGGGATTAGATGAAGCAACAAAAATAAAAGCAAAAGCGATTTTAGACAATGAAAAGAAACAATTAGAGGCATTGAATGTTGATTTACCGCACCATAAGTTTTTTATGAAAAAAGAAGATAAATAATTGAATGAAGTCGTATCTTTCGTGTGGGCAACCGGAAGGTACGTGCGAGGACCGATTTCTGTCAGCAGAAATCGGTCCCTTTTAATGATTCAATAAAATTCTTTTCATTGTTAGTATGTATCCGAAGATGCAGTAGAAGATTGCAAAACCGATAAACACTTCCGTATATTGATATTTACCCAATACGTAGAAGGAAACAGCTGGTATAATAGCTACCGCTAAAATGCTATAACCAGGATACTTGTGCCGATGCATGATAGCGAATAGAACAGAGAGAAACGTAGCGATGATACAAAAGACAGCAATCATTATTAGTACACCTCCTAAAAGAATTATACCATTTTTAGGGAATTAGAGAAGTTTTGTATCTTCTGTTATAATATAAGAAGAGAAATATTTCCTATGTTATATAAAAAAATATTGATTTTTTCTAACAATTCAATATAATGAACAATAACTACAAAATTCGACATCAAGAAGTGATGATGAGGACACGATCAATTTTTTACGATTCTCAGAGAGGGAAGCCTTTGGCTGTGAGCTTCCTAATACGGAAAAATGGATTACCACCTCTGAACTGCAGCAGTGAACGAACATCTAGTAATTGCTTGCCGGCAAAAACCGTTATTTAGACTTGAGAAATTGGTGAAGTATGTTACTTTACGAATTGAAACAAGGGTGGAACCACGAATACAACACTCGTCCCTTTTTTAGGGAGGAGTGTTTTTTTATTTCATTTTTGCATCACACTAGGATTGGAAGGAGGATACGCAGCATGCATCATGATGAGAAGAACAAAATTGGTTTAACAGTAGCACTTTCTATCGTAGTAGGAACGATTATTGGATCTGGTGTGTTTATGAAACCAGGGAGCGTATTAGATTACTCGGGGAGTTCTAATATGGCCATTCTTGCTTGGGTAATTGGTGGTCTGTTGACGCTAGCAAGTGGTTTAACAGTAGCTGAAATTGGAGCACAAATCCCGAAAAATGGTGGGTTGTATACGTATTTAGAGGAGATTTACGGGAGTTTTTGGGGATATTTATCAGGTTGGATGCAAACAATTGTTTATGGACCTGCTATTATCGGAACATTAGGTTTATACTTTAGTTCTTTAATGATTAATTTTTTCTATTTAGATAAAGTGTGGAATTTACCAATTGCAATTGGAACGGTTGTGTTCCTTGGCGTTGTAAATAGTATGGGAACAAAATACGGAGGTATCGTCCAAACAATCACGACAATCGGAAAGATGATTCCGATCATATTAATTGTCGTGTTAGGTTTTTGGAAAGGGAATAGCGATATCTTTAACGTAGTAGTGCCGATATCAGAAAATCAAAGTATCGGTATGGCAATTTTAGCAACGTTATTTGCTTATGACGGATGGATTTTACTTGCTTCGATTGGCGGAGAAATGAAGAATCCAACAAAGTTATTACCGAAAGCAATGACAGTGGGGATTTTAATCGTAACTGCTGCTTACGTATTAATTAACTTGGCGTTATTAAATGTATTACCAGCAGCGAAAATTGTAGACCTTGGAGAAAATGCGACAGCGACAGCTGCGGGTATGTTACTTGGAGAATATGGCGGGAAAATTATTAGTATCGGTATTATCGTTTCTATTTTCGGCTGTTTAAATGGAAAGATTTTAACATTTCCACGTATTCCAATGTCTATGGCGGAACGTGGACAACTTCCATTTTCTAAGTTTATTGCAAAGGAAAGTCCGAGATTTAAAACACCAGCAAATGCGATTACTGTTGAAATCATTTTAGGAATTATTTTAATGATTATTAGTGATCCAAATAAGCTATCTGAGATTTCCGTATTCATTATTTATATTTTCTATGTAATGACGTTTATTGGTGTCTTCATTTTAAGAAAACGTAATAAGAATAAAGAGCGTGCATATAGTGTACCGTTATTCCCAATCGTACCAATCGTAGCGATTTTAGGTTCGTTATTTGTAATTGGTAGTGCGATTATTAACGATCCAGTAAGTTGTTTCTTATCGATTGGAATTGTATTTACGGGACTGCCGGTGTATTGGTACTTGAATAAGAAGAAAGAAACAGAATGATGAAAAGGTAGGCGTATTATACGCCTACCTTTTTTACTGTAAAAAAATTGTACTTGCTTCCACTTTCTATTTTAGTTACTATGATGGTAGTAACCAAAATAGAAAGCGTGGGGAAAGACTTGAATTTTCGTGTTTATATTTTAGCTATCGCGGCTTTTGTAGTCGGAACGGTTGAGCTAATTATAGGAGGAACGCTCGATTTAGTTGCCAATGATTTAGGAGTATCTATTAGTGCAGCTGGTCAGCTTATCACAATATTTTCGGTAGTATTTGCTTTGTCAGGTCCAGTTTTATTAGCTTTGACAGGGAAGTTTGAAAGAAAAACATTGTATGTTGGAGCATTATCGATTTTCTTAATCGGAAATATTATTTCGGCATTTAGTGTGAATTACGGAATGCTGATGTTCTCAAGGGTTATTTGTGCGGCCAGTGGTTCATTAATTATTGCACTATCGGTAACACTTGCTTCTAGTGTAGTAGAACCGCATTTTCGTGCGCGTGCAATTGGAATCATTTTTATGGGAATTAGTGGATCACTTGTACTTGGAGTACCGCTTGGTCTTGTACTCGGAAATGCATACGGATGGCGTGCACCATTTGTATTAATTTCGGTATTAACAGTTATGGCAATTGCTTGTATTTCATTATTCTTAACGAAAGTACCACCGACATCGGTATTATCAATAAAAGAACAACTTGCTACTTTAAAAGATAAAAAAATTGTAAGTGCACAGTTAACATCATTTTTGTTTTTAACGGGGCATTTAACATTGTATGCATATTTAACACCGTTTTTAAAAGATGTCATGCATGTTGAAGCAAATTGGATTAGTGTGTTTTACTTCATTTTCGGAATCGCAGCAGTAATTGGCGGCGGATTCGGTGGATGGCTTGCTGATAAATGGGGATCGAAGAAAAGTATTATCTCGATTATTATCGTATTTGCATGTGCAATCTTCATGTTGCCATTAATGACATTCTCATTCCCGCTCTTCATCATTATGATGGGACTTTGGAGTATGCTGAGCTGGGCGATTTCACCAGCACAGCAAAATTATTTAATTGAAATTGCACCGGAATCAGCTGGTATTCAGCAAGGTTTAAATAACTCTGCGCTTCATTTAGGAATTGCACTTGGTTCAACAGTAGGTGGAGTTGTTATTGAAAAATCATCTGTTATATATAATGCTTGGGTAGGTGGTGGCTTTATTATATTAGCACTGCTTTGCGCGATTTTCTCGATTACGAGAGGACGCTCTACTCAGTTCGTGAAAGAAGAATCTATCGTTTGATAGGTTCTTTTTTATTTGTAAAAAATTTCAGGTTTTAGTAGGTAAATGGAGAAAAGGGTATATAGCGAGGTGATGGTATATGGATTATTCAATTATTGGTTTTATATTCACAGTATTGCCGTTATTTGTGGTTATCATTGTTTTTAGATGGGTTCGTTTCATCTATAAAAATTCAGAGAAACAGATAGAGCAAAATGAGAAAATCATTGAGCTGTTGATGGAGATAAAGGAACAAAATAAAAAGGAGTCTAAGTGAAAAACTAGACTCCTTTTTATTATTTAATTAGTATCTTAATTTCATTAACAAACTCTTAATTTCCTCATCTTTCATAAAGAAATCGTGGTGCTTCTGGGTAATCTTTGCAAGTGCAACGTCGTGATAGAAAAATTCTGTAAAGAACTTTACGAAAGGTTGTGACATTGTTTTCATCGCTTGCCATGACTCTTGTTCTACGCCAGCAAATAAAATTTCACGATCGTCAACGATGAGTAGCAAGTAGCGCTCTAATGCATTAGGCTCTTCAGCTGGGATTAGAAAATGCATGTTTTCTAAGTCTGTTTCTACTTCTCCAACAATAAGAGATTCGATTTGAACACCTTGTTTTGCTTTTTGTTCTAGTAAAGGGAGATATTCTAAAAGAGTATCATTCCAAGCTGAAATACGGATGGATTCTTGTGCACTTTCAATGAGTTCTTTACTTTGAACTCGAATAGAAGATTGCATTTTTAAGCTCCACACACGGTCATCTGTAAATGATTTTTTTGATATGTTTGTTTCCAGTTCTTTAATATTTGATTGGAATTCTGTCGTTAATTTTTCAATTGCTAGTTTTAGTGGTAATGCTGTATACAATTTTTTCTTTTCTGAAACAGAATCCATTACCATTCCTTTATCGATTAGGCGTGCTAGTACTTCATATATTTTTGCTTTTGGAACACCTGAATGCTTCACAATTGTTGTAGCATCTAATGGTTCATTGCTTGATACGACAACTTCATAAGCTTGGCTTTCATATTGTGAGAAACCGAATTTTTGTAACATAGTTCCCTCCGAACGAATGAGATTATATTTTAAGGATAATGAACTATTTGTTTTTGCACAAGTGGTAGTCCGTTTTCTAATTGTATTAAGGTGAGAATTAATTTCAATTTTTTAATTTTATCTATTATACTTAATATAATGATTAATAAGATTTCAATTTAATGCGAAGGGGATGCTGGGGGGAAGATGTTAAGAAGTTTACGTTTAAAAATTGCGGTAGTGTTTTCAGTACTTATTTCTATGATGTTCGTAATATTGGGTACAGCTGTGTATCAATTACAGAAAGAAAAGGAAGTGCGTTCCTTAGACGAGTATTCTCAAAATGCGATGGATCTTGTGACAGAGCAACTTACGACATTTGTTCAAAGAACGGATGAAGATATGGGGTATTACGCGAACAGTGAGATGATTCGTAATATGCTTCAAGGTGGGGTTACTCCAGAAGAGGAAGCGTTTTTAACGAAAGAGTTTGCAGAGTATAAAAAGAATCATCCTGGTATTTTAGATTTATATATTGGTACGAAAGATAAAAAAACATTAAGTGCCAATCTTGCTGAAGGTGGGCAAGTGCCAGAAGGATATGATCCAACGACAAGACCATGGTATAAAGATTCAGAGGCTGATGTAAAAAAGGTCCATTGGGGACAACCTTCTTATGAAATTGCAACAGGAAAGTTAAGTGTAGGTGTTTCTAAAGCAATTACAGCTCAAGATGGATCTGTATTAGGCGTTGTTGCGATGGATGTATCGCTTGGGACGATTCAGAAGTTGCTTCACAATATTCAATACAATAATGACGGAGAAATGTTTATTATAAATGATAAAAATATGGCTCTTGTTTATCCAGAAAAGATAGGAAAAGATGTTTCTAAAGAGCCACTTATAAAGAGCTTGAATAAAGAGGTAACAAAATATGCGGGCAGTACAATAAAAGGTGAAGATGTAGTAGTTTATAGTCAATCATTTGATACGATGAAATGGACGATAGGAATCTTTTATCCGAAAGAAACGATCGATGGGTTATTAAATAGTACGAGGAATACAGTTATTATAATGGCATGTATTAGTTTATTAGTTGGAATCGTAGCTTCCTACTTGTTCTCAAGAAGATTAGCAAGACCACTGCAACTATTAAAGAATCACGTGCAAAAAGTAGCAGAAGGCGATTTAACGCTGCGAATGAAAGTGACAAGTAAAGATGAAGTTGGAGAGTTGACTAAGCACTTTAATGATATGGTTGAACAAATGAATGAAATGGTAAGTAAAATTAAAAACAGCGTATCAACGGTGCAACAATCAACGAATAGTTTACATTACTTAACGAATGAAACAGTAGCGGCTAGTAGAGAAGTTTCAGGAGCGATGGATGATGTGAGCGGAGGAGCTTCTACTCTTGCGAATAGTGTGGATGAAGTTTCAGCTCAGCTCGAGAATATGGCGGAGTCAGTGGAACAAATGAATAGCTCCGTTGGTGAAATAAAAGGAGTGGCTGGCAAAGCGGAAGAGGCATCTAAGCAAGGATTAAATACAATGAGGAATTTAATCCGTACGAGGGGACAATCATCTTCGATTGTTGTTCATACAGAAGAAGCATCGGATAAGTTAGAACAAAGAGTTGGATCGATTCAAAATGTTGTTGAGCTTATAAA
Organism: Bacillus sp. AR8-1; assembly: GCF_008042345.1. NCBI lineage: Bacteria > Bacillati > Bacillota > Bacilli > Caryophanales > Bacillaceae > Bacillus > Bacillus sp. AR8-1. Next base: position 58,865 of record NZ_QNUB01000008.1, on the reverse strand, counting down.
AGGCATTTCGGATCAAACAAATTTACTTGCTTTAAATGCTTCGATTGAAGCTGCCCGTGCAGGTGAGCAAGGTAAGGGATTTGCGGTTGTTGCTGAAGAGGTTCGGAAATTAGCGGAACAATCAAAAGAGGCAACCGGAGAAATCACAACGATGATTGGTGATGTGCAAGTAGAAGTAAAAAGAGTTGTAGAAGTTGTAAGTAAATTGAAAGACATTGCAGATGTGCAAAATAAAGTGACGACAGAGGCAGAAATGGAGTTCCGCACAATTATGTCAGTTGTAAATACGATTAGTACTTCAGTTGAAAAAATTGTAGAAGAGGTACATAACATAGGTTACGAGCAAGGAGAAATTACAGCGGTAATGCACACAATTGCTGGTACGAGTCAAGAAAGTGCAGCTGTTTCCGAAGAGGTACATGCTGCAACGGAATCACAGGTGAATCATTTAGAAAAGGTAGCTCACACGATGGAAAGTTTGACAGAACATATGAGAGATTTAGAAAGATTAGTCGAGCAGTTTAAAGTGGAAGAGTAACATATTAGTAAAATGATGAGGATTTCGGTAAAATAGACAATGGATATATAAGAAACGATTATAGGAGGAAGACTACTATGGCAATTGTTGATGTATCGATTATTCCAGTAGGAACAGGTAATCCAAGTGTTAGTGAATATGTAGCAGAAGTACAAAAGGTGCTAGAGAAAAATGCGGATCGCGTGAAGTATCAATTAACACCGATGAATACAATTATTGAAGGAGATCTTCCTGTCATTCTAGAAGTAATTCAACAAATGCATGAAGTGCCTTATACGAAAGGTGCACAGCGTGTTGCAACAACAATTCGTATTGATGATCGTCGTGATAAAGTAAGCACAATGGAGAAGAAATTAAACTCTGTTCGATCAAAATTATAAGAAAAAGCAGCGATCTTCGCTGCTTTTTTCATATAGGAGGTAAATAAGATGAGTGAAAAGTTTAATGAACAATTTGACGGGTTGTTAGAGAAATACACGGAATTATTACTTGGAGAGAGCAATGAAGAGAGAAAAGAACAGGTGCAGAAGTGGGCACTTTATTCTTACATAGCGAAGACGATGCCAGCTTTAGTGAAGCATTGGAATGAGACATATCCAGATGCGAAAGAAGAGATGGTGCAGTTAATTACGGATATTAAAAGGCTGAATGAAGAGAAGCGAAATGAGCAGTGAGAAAACTTGAGGTGAATGTTACCTCAAGTTTTCTTTATTAATATCCTTATATAATTTACATGGAATATTAAGGGTTTTATAGGCATGTCGAATATTTTCGGTATGCCTATTTTTGCCCTAGTAAACCCGTTTTTTCTAAATGTCGAAAAATATTCCCTTCATATTTACATGCGAGAATATAGGTTTTTAAATGTTTTTATAGTATTTTATAAATTATCTAAATAATTATTTGTATCCAATAATTTTAAACAATGATATAATTTTGAAGAGGGGTAAAAAACAGATAAATTACAGTCATAGGGGTGAATTACATGGAACAATTAATGCGAAATTCGTTTCTTTTCTTATCTAAAAATAAAGCGCTAACAAAACTGGCTAAAAAGTACGGTTTACGCTTTGGTGCAGGTCGCTTCGTCGCAGGGGAGACGATTGAATTAGCGACAGCTGCCATTCAGGCATTAAATAAGCAAGGACTTTGTGTAACAATCGATTATTTAGGTGAATTCGTTGATAATGAAGCGGAAGCAAATGAAATGGCTAACCAATCGATTGAAGCGATCCGTGCAATTGGAAGAGAAGGTCTTGATTCGCAGCTTTCTTTAAAGATGACTTCTATGGGATTAGATATCTCTGATGAAATCGTAATGAACAATATGCGCCGTATTTTAGAAGCGGCAAAAGAAAATGGTGTGTTCGTTACAATTGATATGGAAGACTATACACGCTGCGGGAAAACAATTGATATCTTTAAACAATTAAAATCTGAATACGATAATATTGGTACTGTTATTCAAGCTTACCTATATCGTACAGAAAAAGATATTGAAGATTTAAATGCTTATAATCCTAATTTACGTCTTGTAAAAGGTGCTTATAAAGAACCTGAAGAAGTGGCATTCCCAGACAAGAAAGATGTAGATGACAATTATAAAAAAATTATTAAAATGCACTTATTAAATGGGAATTATACTGCAATTGCTTCACATGACGAAGCGATTATTGAATATACAAAAAAACTTGCCGAAGAACACAACATTCCAAGGGATCAATTTGAATTCCAAATGTTATATGGTATTCGTAATGAGCGTCAACTTGAGCTAGTAAAAGAAGGTTACAAAATGCGTGTTTACGTACCTTATGGAAACGACTGGTATGGCTACTTCATGCGTCGTCTAGCAGAGCGTCCAGCAAACGTTGCGTTCGTATTAAAAGGTATGGTTAAAAAATAACCAAGGAGTAAATACTCCTTGGTTATTTTAATTGCTGAAATGCGTAATGTGCCATTTTCTTCGTATCAGGATACAGTTGCTTGCGGGTAGAAGATAATACAACATTAATGACACGTTTACCGTCTTTTTCATCCACTGTTACGACTGTATATTTGCCAAGTGCTGATAGACCGCTTTTACTTCCAATCGCATATGGATCGTCATATAGTTCTTCTCGTCCATAGTTTGCGATGTTTGGAGAGCGTTCTGAAGTATGTAGAGTTGTACGTGTTGAATTCATATATTCTAAAACAACTGGATACTTTAATGCTTCTTTCGTAATAATAGCAATGTCATATGGTGATACTTTATTCCCAATTGCATCAGCACCACTTGCGTTCTTGAAAGTTGCATGCTTTGTACCAAGTTCCTTTGCTCTAGCATTCATCATTTTCACAAATTCATTTTTTGATCCTGCGATATGTTCTGCAATTGATTCAGCTATTGGATCTGCACTAATGATAAGCATAAGTTTTAATGCCTCATCACGCTTTAATTTTTCTCCAGCACGAAGTTTAATTTTCTTGCTTTGACTTTCTGTTTTAATTGCATTTTCTGTAACCGTAATTTCTTCATCTTCTTTTACATTCTCTAGTAAAAGAAGGGTTGTCATCATTTTGGCTATACTAGCCGGATAAGAACGTTCGTCTTCGCGTTTCCCATATAAAATTTCACCTGTGTTTGCATCGATTGTAACCCCATATTGCCCAGTAATGTTAGGTTGATCAGCTCTTACAGCTTGTTGCCTTTGTGCATAAGAGAAGAAAATCATCCCTGTAAATAGTGTAGCAATCATTACAATCATAACTATTGTTCGTTTCATCATCGTTCCCTCTTTTGTTTTCCATATGTACAAATAAATTGGGCAGAAAAAGCAGCCATTAATCATTATGCCACGTTCTCTGCCCAAAAATATAGCGTTATTTTTCGCCCATATTATGCTTCTTATATTGTTGGTTATTACCTTGGCGTCCTTTTTCAACACCGTGATTATGTGGACCTGCGTTTCCAGTTACACTAGCTGCACTAATTCCAGCCTTTGAAGGGTTCTTCTTAAGTTTTGCCATATATATTCCTCCAGTTTCGTCAGATTATAAAAAGGAAAAGTGCATTTAAACAAAGAAAATACACATGTATAGCATAGCCAAATGAAAGAAAAATATTTATTTCAGAAAATTTTATCAATAAATATATTGCGAAAATTTAAATAGTATCATATATTTATTAGTAGAGGCTCACTCATTGATTGCGACTTATGTCGAAAAATTGAATGAGCATTCATTCAAGAATAGGGGGAGAATTGGATGTTCCAAATTAAAAAGGCTGCTGTTCTAGGTTCAGGCGTAATGGGTTCGGGAATTGCGGCACACTTAGCTAATATTGGTATTCCGACATTATTGCTTGATATTGTACCACCTGCGCTTACGAAAGAAGAGGAAGCGAAGGGACTTACATTAGAACATAGAAGTGTGAGAAATCGTTTTAGTAATACGGCTGTACAGAAACTATTGAAGCAAAAACCAGCTCCTCTGACAGTGAAAGGAAATCTAGCACTGATTGAAGCAGGTAACTTAGAAGATGATCTTGAGCTTCTTGCTGATGTAGATTGGATTATTGAAGTAGTAGTTGAAAACTTAGATATTAAAAAGAAATTATTTGAAAAAGTAGACGCTGTTCGTAAACCAGGTTCTATTGTAAGCTCGAATACGTCAGGTATTTCAGTTGAAAAAATGGCAGAAGGTCGTTCAGACGACTTCCAGAAACACTTCTTAGGCACACACTTTTTTAACCCACCACGATATTTAAAACTTCTAGAGGTAATACCGACGAAAGAAACAGATCCACAAGTATTAAGCTTCATGAAACTATTTGGCGAAGACGTTCTTGGAAAAGGCGTTGTTATCGCAAAAGACACACCAAACTTTATTGGAAACCGCATCGGTACGTACGGTTTATTAGTAACTCTTCAAGAGATGATAAAACGGGGCTACAGCATTGGGGAAGTTGATTCTGTAACAGGTCCATTAATTGGTCGTCCGAAGAGTGCAACGTTCCGTACATTAGATGTTGTTGGTTTAGATACATTCGTACACGTTGCAAATAACGTATATGAAAACGTACAAGAAGAAGAGCGTGATGTATTTAAAGTACCAGCTTTCATGCATGACATGCTTGATAAAAAATGGCTTGGAAGCAAAACAGGTCAAGGCTTCTTCTTAAAACAAGGAAAAGAAATTTTAGAACTAAATCCTGAAACGATGGAATATGAAGCGCGTAAAAAATTAAAAGCTGCATCCGTAGAGTTAAGTAAACAAGAAAAAGGATTAGCGAATAAATTGAAAGCGCTTGTATACGCAAAAGACCGCGCAGGAGAGTTATTATGGAACATCATTACACCAACTCTTTTATACTCTGCAAAACTTCATAAAGAAATTGCTGACGATATCGTTGCAATTGACCAAGCGATGAAGTGGGGCTTCGGCTGGGAGCAAGGGCCGTTTGAAGTTTGGGATGCAATCGGCGTTGAAAAATCTGTTCAAAAGATGGAAGAAAACGGCGTAGTCGTTCCTACTTGGGTGAAAGAAATGTTAGAGAAAGGTTTCACTACTTTCTATAAACATGATAACGGCGATAGCTACTATTACGATAATGGCGAATATAAGCTAATCGAGCGTAATAAAAAAGCAATTTCTCTTAAGCAATTAAAAGCGAAAAATGGTGTATTAAAGAAAAATAGCGGAGCGAGCTTAATTGATTTAGGCGACGGCATCCTTTGCTTAGAGTTCCATTCGAAGAGCAATGCAATCGGTATGGATATTACGCAAATGATTAACTACGCTGTTGATGAAGTAGAAAAGAATTATAAAGGTCTTGTTATCGGTAACCAATCGAAGAACTTCTGCGTTGGTGCGAACCTAGCAATGATCTTAATGGAAGCACAAGACGACAATTACTTTGAAATTGAGTTGGTTGTGAAAAACTTCCAAGATGCAATGACGAAAATTAAGTACTCTTCTAAGCCAGTTGTAGCAGCACCATACGGTATGACGCTTGGCGGAGGTACAGAAGTTTGCTTACCAGCAGCTAGCATTCAAGCTTCTAGTGAAACGTATATGGGCTTAGTAGAAGTTGGTGTTGGCTTAATCCCTGGCGGAGGCGGTAATAAAGAGCTATACATTAAACACTTAAATAAAATGCCAAACGGTGTAGAGTTTGATCTGCAAAAAGTTGCGAATAAAGTGTTCGAATCTGTAGCGATGGCGAAAGTTTCTACATCAGCACAAGAAGCTGTATCGAACAACTTCTTAGGCGATAAAGACGGTATTAGTGTGAATGGTGATCACTTACTATATGATGCGAAACAGAAAGCACTTGCTTTATATGAAGCGGGCTATAAAGCACCGATTCGTAAAAAGATACCAGTTGTTGGTGAAACAGGATATGCAACTCTTGTACTTGGTGCAGAAGCAATGCATTTATCAGGTTACATTTCTGAACATGATCTTCACATTGCGAAGAAACTTGCATATGTCATTGCGGGCGGAAAAGTGCCGTACGGAACAGAAGTTGATGAGCAGTATTTATTAGATGTAGAACGTGAAGCATTTATTAGCTTAGTAAGTGAGATGAAATCACAAGCAAGAATGCAGCACATGCTTGTAAAAGGAAAGCCATTACGTAACTAATAACGAGGGGAGATATCGTTCATGAGAGAAGCTGTCATTGTTGCGGGAGCAAGAACACCAATTGGAAAAGCAAAGAGGGGTTCATTAAAAACAGTTCGTCCTGACGATCTAGGGGCGTTAGTAGTAAAGGAAACGTTAAAGCGTGCAAATTATGAAGGACCAATCGATGATTTAATTTTCGGTTGTGCGATGCCAGAAGCAGAACAAGGTTTAAATATGGCTCGTAATATCGGCGGACTAGCAGGACTTTCTTACGATGTTCCAGCTATTACAATTAACCGTTACTGTTCTTCTGGTTTACAAAGTATCGCTTACGGAGCAGAGCGCATTATGCTTGGTCACTCTGAAGCTGTATTATCAGGCGGAGCGGAATCAATGAGTTTAGTTCCAATGATGGGACACGTTGTTCGTCCGAATAGTCGCCTTGTAGAAGCGGCTCCGGAATATTATATGGGTATGGGACATACAGCAGAGCAAGTTGCTGTGAAATATGGAATTTCTCGTGAAGAGCAAGATGCATTTGCAGTAAGAAGTCATCAACGTGCTGCCAAAGCATTAGCGGCAGGAAACTTTGCTGATGAAACAGTATCTGTAGATGTGACGTTACGCTCGGTTGGCTCAAACAATAAACTGCAAGAAGAAACAATCATTTTCGCACAAGATGAAGGTGTAAGAGCAGAGACGACGCTAGACATTTTAGGGAAATTACGTCCAGCATTTAACGTTCGCGGTTCTGTAACAGCTGGTAACTCTTCACAAATGAGTGACGGTGCAGCATCTGTACTATTAATGGATCGTGAAAAAGCAGTGAGCGATGGCATGAAGCCACTTGCGAAATTCCGTTCATTTGCAGTAGCTGGCGTACCACCAGAAGTAATGGGAATCGGCCCAATCGCTGCAATTCCAAAAGCGTTAAAACTAGCTGGCTTAGAGCTATCTGATATTGGCTTATTCGAACTAAACGAAGCATTTGCTTCTCAATCGATCCAAGTTATTCGTGAACTTGGTTTAGATGAAGAAAAAGTAAACGTAAACGGTGGTGCAATCGCACTTGGACATCCACTTGGCTGTACAGGAGCAAAACTAACACTATCTCTTATTCACGAAATGAAACGCCGCAACGAACAATTCGGTATCGTAACAATGTGTATTGGCGGCGGAATGGGAGCAGCGGGAGTGTTTGAATTACTATAAAAAAAGTGGAAGCGGCTTGTTCAGAATGTGAGGGGGATGGAGCTTCAGACGTAGAGGCGCTCTTTACCTCGTAGGAAGAAGCGAAGCCACCGAACATTCTAGCCGCTGGAACTGGATTATAAAAAAAGTGCAGGTGGCTCGCTCAGAACAGGAGGGCGTTGGAAGCCCTGACGAAGAGGCGCTTTTTGCCTCACAGGAAGGGGTGAAACGACCGACTGTTCTAGCCACTGGAACTGGATTATAAAAAAAGTGCAAGCAGTTCGCTCAGAACGAGACGACGCTAAAGCAAAGAATGGAAGCAACAAAGGTTTATAAAAAATAAACGGGAGAGCCAGCTTCTTTCAAAAAGAGAGAAGCTGCTCATGAAAATATGAAGGAGGAAATTTTCATGGAAAAAACAGTAGGAAATGCGGTTAAAGGCGGTAGCTTTTTAGTTGATGAGATTACGATTGATCAAGTGTTTACGCCAGAAGATTTTTCATCTGAGCATAAAATGATTGCAAAAACGACAGAGGACTTTATCGTAAATGAAGTTCTTCCAGAGCTTGAATATTTAGAGCAACATGAATTTGATCGTTCAGTTCGTCTTTTAAAAGAAGCTGGGGAGCTTGGTTTATTAGGCGCTGACGTACCAGAAGAGTACGGTGGGATTGGTCTTGATAAAGTAAGCTCAGCGTTAATCGCAGAGAAATTCTCTCGCGCTGGCGGCTTTGCAATCACTCACGGTGCTCACGTAGGTATCGGATCTTTACCAATCGTATTATTCGGTAACGAAGAGCAAAAGAAAAAGTATTTACCATTACTTGCAACTGGTGAAAAATTAGCTGCATACGCATTAACTGAGCCAGGTTCAGGATCTGACGCATTAGGCGCAAAAACAACTGCACGTTTAAATGCAGAAGGTACACATTATGTATTAAACGGTGAAAAACAGTGGATTACAAACTCTGCATTCGCTGACGTATTCGTTGTATATGCAAAAATTGATGGAGAGCATTTCTCAGCATTTATCGTAGAGAAAGAATACGCTGGTGTATCTACAAGCCCTGAAGAGAAGAAAATGGGTATTAAATGTTCTTCAACTCGTACGTTAATTTTAGAAGATGCGTTAGTACCGAAAGAAAACCTACTTGGTGAAATCGGTAAAGGTCATATTATCGCATTCAACATTTTAAATATCGGTCGTTATAAATTAGGTGTTGGTACAGTTGGATCTGCAAAACGTGCAGTAGAAATTTCAGCACAATATGCAAACCAACGTCAACAGTTCAAGCAACCAATCGCTCGCTTCCCATTAATTCAAGAGAAACTTGCGAATATGGCAGCAAAAACATATGCAGCTGAAAGTTCTGTATATCGTACAGTAGGTTTATTCGAAAGCCGCATGAGCACATTATCTGAAGAAGAAGTAAAAGACGGTAAAGCAGTAGCAGCTTCTATCGCTGAATATGCAATCGAGTGCTCTTTAAACAAAGTATTCGGTTCTGAAGTATTAGACTATACAGTAGATGAAGGTGTTCAAATTCACGGTGGTTACGGGTTTATGGCAGAGTACGAGATTGAAAGAATGTACCGTGATTCTCGTATTAACCGTATTTTCGAAGGAACGAACGAAATTAATCGCCTAATCGTACCAGGTACGTTCTTACGTAAAGCGATGAAAGGTGAATTACCACTTCTTCAAAAAGCACAAAAATTACAAGAAGAGTTAATGATGATGATGCCAGAAGAAGTAGGCGATGAGCCATTAGCACTTCAAAAATATTTAGTAACTAACGCGAAGAAAATCGGCTTAATGGTAGCTGGATTAGCTGCTCAAAAATACGGTAAAGCATTAGATAAAGAGCAAGAAATTCTTGTGAATATCGCTGACATTGTAAGCAATCTATACGCAATGGAATCAGCTGTTCTTCGTACAGAAAAAGCAATCAAAACAACTGGTCTTGAAAAGAATAAACAAAAAGTGTTATACACTGAAGTATTCTGCCAAGAAGCATTTAACGAAATCGAAGCAGATGCGAAAGAAACACTTATCGCAGTTGAAAACGGCGACATGCTGCGCATGATGTTATCATCATTACGTAAATTAACTCGCCACACACCACTTAACGTAATTCCGAAGAAACGTGAAATCGCTGCGAAAATTTTAGAAGATGAGCGTTACACAGTTTAATATCTTTAAAGAACAGTAGTCGTTTATACGGCTACTGTTCTTTTTTCTGAAAAAATGAAATTTTTAGTGGTATAAAACTAATACCATTAGTATAATAAAACTAATGGTATTAGTTTTCGTGAAGAGGGAGATGGGAATATGAGAATGATGCATGAAAAAACGGTATATCAATTGTCATTTTTGCCAAGAGCGTTTCCTGTGAATTGTTACTTTGTGGAGGAAGAGGATGGTTTAACTTTAATTGATGCTGCTTTGCCATATAGCGCAAAAGGAATTTTACAGGCGGCTGAGAAAATAGGAAAACCAATTACGAATATTGTATTAACACATGCGCATGATGATCACATCGGTGCATTAGACGCATTAAAGGAAGTACTTCCTCATGTTCCAGTCTACATTTCTAAGCGGGACGCAAAGCTGTTAGAAGGAGATACGACGTTACAAAAGGATGAACCAAATACGCCAATAAAAGGCGGTGTACCTAAAAAGATAAAAACGGTACCTGATGTTTTATTGGAAGATGGCGACCGAGTTGGATCGCTTCTTGCGATTATGACACCGGGACATACGCCGGGCTCCATGTCGTTTCTTGATGTACGAAATAAAGCTCTTATTGTTGGGGATGCATTTCAAACAAGAGGAGGTATGGCTGTTTCGGGACAAATGAAATTTTGGTTTCCGTTTCCAGCGATGGCAACGTGGAGCAAAGAAATATCATTACAAAGTGCACAGAAGCTAAGCGAATATGAACCTTCCTTGCTTGCGGCAGGGCACGGAAAAATGATAAAGGATCCAGGGGCTGTCATAGAGCTTGCTATTCAGGAAGCGAAGCGGAATATAGAAAGTAAGAAAGAGGGTTAATTTATGTCACCTAGAATCGGACTTACATTACAGAAAATTGTAGAAACAGCTGCAGAAATTGCAGATACAAATGGAATACAAGAAGTAACGTTAGCTTCATTAGCGCAAAGATTAGGGATACGTTCGCCCTCACTATATAATCATGTAAAAGGGTTACAAGATGTACGGAAAAATCTTGGTATTTACGGAATACAACAGCTGCATAACAAACTGGAAGAAGCAGCCGAGGATAAACAGATGGATGAAGCAATTCATGCATTAGGAGAAGCATATGTAGCATTTGTCCGAAAACATCCTGGACTATATGAAGCAACTTTTTTACGAGATGAAGAAGTAAGAAAAGCAGGTGACGGAATTGTAAAGCTTTGTCTTCGAGTTTTACAACAGTATGGCTTAGAAGGAGAGAATGCACTTCATGCGACACGCGGATTCAGAAGTATTTGTCATGGATTTGCTTCGATTGAACAGCAAGGCGGATTTGGTTTGCCGTTAGATCTGGATATAAGTTTACATGTATTATTGGAAACGTTTATTAAAGGATTACGTGAATAAGAAACGAGGCAAACAAAAACCTTAGAAGTGATTCTAAGGTTTTTTAGTGCATATAATTCGAAAAGAGCGGTAGGCTTTTTCTCATTACATGATATTATTTAGCAGGTTTGAAAAATGTGTATATAGCTACGGAAAGGCAAACGAAAATAAAAGCAATAGGATCTTGATATGGACTAGGCTCAGAGCCCTTCTGGATTTCTGTAAGGAAGTCATGTGTTTTCATGTTCATTGCTCCTTTAACTAATAAGTTTTATATGATGCGAGGGTTATGGTGGATATATAAGAAATTTTTGGAATTTCATCTAATAATTATTCTATAGTAATCTAATTCCAAAACTATATAATACAAAGCTTTCATGATATGTAAAATTGCATATTATTCTTTTTGAAAAATTTGTTATATTATCTATATATTTGTATTAAAGGGTTTTTGTTAAGGTAATGAAAACAAATGGAGGAATAGTATGAGAAAAACAGTATTAGACGCGTATAATGCAGAAAGAGAAGTAGATAACATAACATATAAAAATCTAGTTGTAACGATTGCAAGCATTCTAGGGTTCTCACTCTTAGGGGGATTATTCCTTGCTTTAGCCCTTGGGATTTTTGGAGAAGAGGTATTACGTGCTAATTTAGAGGGATATTATTTACTTCTATTTGATGCAGCTGTTGTTACTATTGTTTTATTTGCGTATAAACCAGTGCTTCATTTTATTAAGAACATATGGGATGTATCTATTTTAAAAAATGGGAAAACCTACTTGTATTTATTAATAGGTTTTATCATCATTGCATTAACTCAGTATGTAATGTTAGAGTTGTTTAGCTTTGAAAGTGCAGAGCAGCAACGAGATCAATTAGGGAGCTTAGGACTTCAAAATAGTCTACAAAGTATTATATATGTGTTAAGTGTTGCTATAATTACACCAATTAAAGAAGAAATTTTATATAGAGGTATTTTGTATCGATTTTTTGAAAAGAAATATAGTTTTCTAGTTGGTATCATTATTTCTTCCTTTATCTTTGGGATTCTTCATGGTGGTTTTCCGGTTACGGCAATGATTATGGGGATTGTATTTGCTATGTTATATAAGAAAACACAATCTATTTTACCTAGCATCATTTTACATATTGTATGGAACCTACTTGTGAGTATAAGTATGATTGTTTCTTTATAAAATTGAATGAATATTTAGCATAAAAAATGAATGGCCTAGCTATTCATCTTTTATTTTGTTTATATGTGCGAAAAGTTGATGAATACAATCCAAAAAGAACCAAATACTAATGATGAATGAACAAAGAAAGGCGGGTATGTTATATGCAAAACTTAACAGAGCTTGAAGTAGAAAACTTACGTCATTTAATTGGTGGACACGCAACAATTATTAACAAGTTGGAGCAGTATGCACAGACGTGTACAGATCCACAACTGAAACAAATGCTACAAAAAGATGCGCAAGATGCACGAAATACAAAACAGCAATTACTGACTTTCCTAGGATAGGAGGAAGAGAAAGATGAATGAAAAAGATATGGTAAATGATTATTTAGCAGGATTGAATGCAAGTTTAACAAGCTATGCAAATTATATTGCTCAGTCTGATAATGAACAGTTACATCAAACGTTAATTCAAATTCGTAATCAAGACGAGGCGCGCCAACGTAATATGTATGAGTACGCAAAGCAAAAGAGTTATTACAAACCGGCAGCACCTGCTAATCCAATGATTGTACAGCAATTAAAAAGTCAATTAAGTGCGGAACAATAGTGAAAAGAAAACGAGCGAATTTATTCGCTCGTTTTCTTTTTGTATATGTCAATAAATACATAATAAATATTTTTCCAGTTGTAACAAATATGACGAAAATGGAATATAACAATTCACAAAAAGGACAAAAACTTTGTTCGATATTTCACAAAGTATCCATGGTTTCTATCGTGAGAACCTCTATAATTAGGAGTGTAAAGAGCAAAAGAAATAGATTATATGATCAATTAGGAGAGATTGCTATGAAAAGACATACAAGAAAAATTGCAATTATCGGTACTGGATTAGTTGGATCAAGTTGTGCGTATTCTATTGTGAATCAAGGTATTTGCGAAGAGCTATTATTAATTGATATAAATCATGAACGTGCAGTTGGGGAAGCAATGGATTTATCACATTGCATTAACTTTACAAATACAAGAACAAAAGTATATGCAGGAAACTATGAAGACTGCAAAGATATGGACATTGTCATTATTACAGCAGGACCAGCACCAAAACCAGGGCAAAGTCGCTTAGATACTTTAGGAGCGAGTGCGAAGATTATGGAAAGTGTTGTTGGTGGCGTAATGGAAAGTGGATTTGATGGTATTTTCTTACTTGCATCGAACCCAGTTGATATTATTACATATCAAGTTTGGAAATTATCTGGATTACCTAGAAATCGCGTAATCGGTACTGGTACATCACTAGATTCTTCTCGCTTAAGAACAATTTTATCTGAAATGCTACATGTAGACCCTCGTAGTATTCATGGGTATTCATTAGGAGAACATGGTGATTCTCAAATGGTTGCTTGGTCTCATGTAACTGTTGGTGGAAAGCCAATTCTGCAAATTTTAGAAGAACAAAAAGAACGATTTGGAGAAATAAATTTAGATGAAATTGTTGAGAAAACTGCAAAAGCTGGCTGGGAAATTTATAAACGTAAAGGAACTACTTATTACGGAATCGGAAACTCTCTAGCGTATATTGCGAGTTCAATCTTTAACGATGATCACCGTGTCATTGCTGTATCAGCCATTTTAGATGGTGAGTACGGTGAATACGATATTTGTACAGGAGTACCAGCTATTATTACTAGAGACGGTATAAGAGAAGTTGTAGAACTCAATTTAACAGAGGATGAAGAATCTCGATTCGCAAAATCAAACGATATTTTACGTGATTATATGAAAACAATTGGTTACTAACTTATAGAAGAAGGTGAAACAAATGAAGGAATATATAATGTCTCGTGTATTTAAAGCATCTGCTGGAATCGCACAAGGTATTTTCGTATCCCTCGGAATTGGTTTACTAATCGAAAATATAGGAAGAATTGTTGATATTCCGTTGCTTATTACAATCGGAGTTGTTGCAAAATCACTAATGGCACCAGCGATTGGTGCCGGCATTGCTTTTATGCTCGGTGCAAACGGTCTTGTAATCTTCTCGGCGATGGTAGCCGGAGCGATTGGTGCCGGATCCATTTCAATTACTGAAGCTGGTCTAATTATTAAAACAGGTGAGCCAATCGGTGCATTATTAACAGCAACTTTAGCTGTATATATTGGTAAACGTTTAAGCGGAAAAACTGCTTTAGATATGATGCTCGTTCCATTTGCGGCCATATTAGGTTCTGGTTTAGTTGGTATTTGGTTATCTCATAATATTACTCCTGTTTTAAATGCAGTTGGAGCGTTCATTAAAGATAGCTCAGCTGGTAGCCCGTTTATCGCTTCTATCGTCATTGCAGTAGTTTGGGGACTATTACTTATCTCTCCAGCTTCATCAGCTGCGTTAGCGATCGCACTTAGCTTAGACGGTGTTGCAGGTGGTGCAGCTCTTGCCGGATGCGTCGCTCAGTTTATCGGATTCTCTGTCATCTCAGCAAAAGAAAACAATTTAGGTGGCATATTAGCTCAAGCTCTTTGTACTCCGAAAGTACAGTTGCCAAATATCACTAAAAATCCAATGATTCTCGTCCCAACTGTCGTCGCCAGTGCTATAGTTGGTCCGGTATCCGCATTAATTTTCCAACTGGAAGCAGGAAAAGAAATTGCAGGTCTTGGATTAAGTTCTCTTATCGCACCAATTAATTTAATTTCCAGCGAAGGATGGGAAGTTCTCCCGGCGATGGTAATTACTTATATCGTCATTCCAGTAGCTGTTTCTTATATACTTTACATTGCTCTTAAAAAAGCAGGTCGTATTCATTCTGGTGATATGACTGTACCACAATCTTAAATTGAAAATCTCCTTAATAATAGATAAAAGCAGACTGAGAAGCCACAGTCTGCTTTTTTGTCATGTTACATTCTATGATTTTGTTTTACTGGAACTCTTATTGGTTCTTTGGCCAATAAGAGTTGAACGCCGAAGTAAAGTATGCTTGCAAGTGTCATTCCAGAAACGGCATCTACAAAGGCATGTTGCTTCGTAAATAGCGTTGATAAAATAATAAGTGTACCGAAGAAAGTAAGGATGTAATATTCAAAAGCATGTTGTTCTCTACGCTTAAAGGCAGCTAACATAATTACAAATGTAGTAAGAACGTGAATGCTAGGGAAACAGTTTACTGGCTGGTCGATACTATAAATATAGCGAACTAGTTCAGAAAATACATCTGTTCCAACGACAGTCGGACGCGGTACAGTTGTTTGCCAAAAATAATAAATAGAAAAACAAGCAAGCTTTCCAAAAATAACACTACTTAAAGTGACATAATATTGCTTTCGGTCAGCGAAGCAGTAATAAATAAGTGCGCCGTATAAGTATGGAAACCAAAGTAAATAAGGAATAATAAATGCTTTTACAAATGGAATCCAATCATCTACTACAGTTGTAACGTCTACTGCGTGAACAGTCGATTTATTTAATACGTCGTAAAGGGGACTTACGAGTACGAGTAGAAGTATATAACTTAACGGAAGAAAAGATGAAAGTTTAAATTTCTTCATGTTGATCTCCTATGTTTAGTAATGTAAGTAAATTCAATTGATTATAATATAGAAACGTGAATTGGGCTATCGATTTTACTTACATTTTCTTGAATTAACCTTACGTTTTTGTCACTTGACTAAAAAGAAGGGGGAGGGTGCTAAATGAAGCGTTTATCATATTTTTTAGTTTTTATATTGTTATGCCTAGTAGGTGCTGGGTGTGCAAAGAATAACGAAGGAGAAAAATTAGAATATAACGGAAGAGCACTCGTAATTGGAGTTGTTGGAGAAAAGCCGAAAGATACGTTTAGGAATGTAAAGTTTGAAAGTATAAAGTTAGAAGAAATGCAGGAGAAATCAGCAAAAGTTGATGGTTTTTTCGTTATGAAAGAATACTTTAAAGAGGCATCAAAGGAGCAGTATACGGACTTATTTTTATCGTTAAAGAAGCCGGTATTTTTTATTGGTTTGCAAGATAGACCGTATTTAATTTTTACTAACAAGGATTTAGATTATGATAATACCCCAAAGGATAAAACGATGACGTATACGCAAGGGTTTGTAAATATGGGGAACCCTGAAGGGCAATATTGGGGTATGGGATTATATAATGATACTGTTTCCGATCGAAATATTCATAATATGTATATAGTAGTATTTCAAACCATTTCGGATTACTTAAGTCGATGATGAAGGAGCCTGTAAACGAGGCTTCTTATTTTTTTATGTAGAAGCTAGTTTAAGTATGGGGAATACAGAAGTTGCTGATAAAATAGATAAAAATGGTTTTGAACTTGGGGAGGAGGCCTCTTTAGCAAAATATGAAGTGGGTATAGATATACCTATACCATTTACAAATCATGATTTACATATCGGGGTTCACCCTCACTTGGACAAACGGGTGGTTCTTTTAAGGTAAGTTCAAGTGGATTTAAAGTAAATTTCCCTTGGGGACCTGGAGCTAGTCCTGTGGGTACAGGTGTTGAAGTAGAGATAAAGTAAAAAGGGGTATCTTTTATGACTTTAGAAAGTTTGAAAAAAATTTTAACAATTCTTTTTGTTATTTGTTTTTTTGGTACTATTATTTTTACAATGTTCGATGCTACATATAATTTAAAAGAAAAAATAATTTTTTCATTGATATATTTAATT
Source organism: Bacillus sp. AR8-1 (assembly GCF_008042345.1). NCBI lineage: Bacteria > Bacillati > Bacillota > Bacilli > Caryophanales > Bacillaceae > Bacillus > Bacillus sp. AR8-1. The sequence goes on along the minus strand of NZ_QNUB01000008.1, from coordinate 42,071 downwards.
ACAGTTCCTATTAGTTTTTTAATTTTATATAAAATAGGTAAATTTTTCATTAAATAAAGAGGTGAATTAAAATGGAGAAGGTAGAGAAAGATACATTACTTCCGATTGGTTCAGTTGTGAGATTTAAAACATGGGAACAACCATTGATGATATATGGTAGAAAACAAGAAGATTCAAAAACTAAGAAAACTTGGGATTATGTAGCTTGTTATTATCCAATCGGAAATATTTCAACTGAATATAATATGTTTTTTAATCATGAACATATATCAGAAGTTATTTTTACTGGATATGTAAATGAAGATGAAATAAAGTTGCGTGAAGATTTAAACTAGCATTATTGATTTTACAACTATAATAACTATAATATATTCACTAGGGTATATTATAATTATTATAGTTTTTTTGAATATAAATAGAAGGATATTTATTGTGGGGATAAGGGGGAATGATATTGAAAACTATTAAAAACACATTATTGTTTGTTCTATGTTTGGTAGTTCTTAGTGGTTGTTTTACAAGAGAGGGAACGATTGTTGGTGGTAAAGTTCATGGTGCTTCAGATAGTATATCTGGGAAGTATAAAAGTTTCACAGGTTTTGCAACTCAAGATATGGATGTGAAAAAAGATGAAAGCTGGATATTCTCCTTTGATGATAAAACTAAGCAAGGAACCATAAAAGCTTATGTTTTAGATTCAAATGATAATACAATACTGGAAGTTAATAGTGGAAAAGGCGAAAATAATATTAAAGTGTCTAAAGATGATACATATAAAGTTAAAATTATAACAGAAGAACATGGTGGGGAATTTGAAATATCATGGAAAAAAGAAAAGTAGCTAGTTAATAAGTAGAGGATTATTGTTATGTTCTTAGGAGTTGAATGGCTTCCAAAGAGATGGGGAAAAAGGAAAATTTCAGAACAGTTTCTGTAAGCGAAATTTGCTGATGAAGGAAAAGGAATTTTGATTATTACTTATGCTATAGATTTATATGTGAATTATATTCCTTTAAAAGTAAAGAAATATAATTCACTTTAATTTCTATTGAATATAGAAGTGAGTATGCTATGAAAGTCATGTGTATGCATGGCTTTTTCTTTGTAGTAATTTCTTAATCATCATGGAATTCTCTCACTATTACGGCCAAAATCGTTAGTTCCTTTTATCTGTACGCCTTTGTCATGTGAATTGTTTCCAGGTTTTGTGACTATAGGAAGAAACCGATGCAGCCCAAGGGTTAGTAAAGAAAAATAGGGAGTTAATCAAACGTTTGTTTAAGCTGTATGTTCGGTAGGAAGAAACCGATGCAGCTCAAGGGTTAAGAAAGAAAAATAGAGAATTAATCAAACGTTTGTTTAAGTTGTATGTTCGGTAGAAAGAAACTCATGTAGTTCAAAGGTTTACAAAGAAAAATAGAGAATTAATCAAACGCTTGTTTAAGATATATGTTTGGTGCAGAATTTAAAAAAATTTATATATTTATTTTTTTCTTAATAAATGGCGGAAAAATAAGAAAAATTCGCAGGATTATTAAAAATTATCACGAAATAAGTAAAAGTTTAGCGAATAATGGTTTGAAATAATAAAACGTTTTCTATATGATAAAGGTAAAGGTTAGTAAAAAAGTAGGTGAATTTATGACAGTAACATTTTATTCATATCCAAAGTGTGGCACATGTCAAAAGGCAAAGAAATGGTTTGAGGCAAACGATGTAGCATATGAGATGATTCATATTGTTGAAAATCCACCATCAAAAGAAGATTTACGTAATTTACATGAAAAAAGTGAATTACCATTAAAAAAATTCTTTAATACAAGTGGAATGCGTTACCGTGAACTTGGTCTGAAAGATAAGTTGAAAGATGCAAGCGAAGACGAAATGTATGAGCTTTTAGCATCTGATGGCATGTTGATCAAACGTCCAATTGTAACAGATGGAACGAATGTAACACTTGGTTTTAACGAAGAGCAGTTTGAAAGTGTGTGGAAAAAGTACCAATAAGGTATTTTTACATAATTAATACATTCACTGGAGGTACAGTCATGAGCATTCCAAATAATTTACGTTACTCTGAAGAACACGAATGGGTAAAAACTGAAGGTAATGAAGTTGTTATCGGTATCACTCACTTTGCACAAGGTGAGCTAGGTGATATCGTATTCGTTGAACTTCCTGAAGTAGGTGCAACAATCGAAGCTGACGAGCCATTCGGAAGCGTAGAATCTGTTAAAACAGTTTCTGAGTTATACGCACCTGTAAGCGGTAAAGTTGTAGCAGTAAACGAAGAATTAAGTGACCAACCAGAACTTGTTAACGAATCTCCATACGAGGGTGCATGGATGGTTAAAGTTGAACTTTCTGATGCAAGCCAAGTTGAGAAGTTATTAACTGCAGAAAAATATGCAGAAATGACAAACCAAGACTAATTATAGTCGACTAAAGGACAGCCTTTGTGCTGTCCTTTTTTATTTTGTGTAAAATAATGAATGTAGAATCATATACTAATTATCGTGTAGGAGAACGTTTTTTGAAAAAACTTTTTCGTTTAATCTTTATGCAGGTCTAGCCGTTTTTGTTTTTCGTTGTCTAGCTCCAGCGACTAGATTGTTCGGTGGCTTCGCTTCTTCCTACAAGGCAAAAAGCGCCTCTACGTCAGAAGCTCCATCCCCCTCACAATCTAAATGAGCCGCTTGCGCTTTTCATTGTCTAGCTCCAACTCCTAGCCCTTCATGTCTAAGAACCTTCCGCACGAGAAGACAAAAAGCGTCTTCTGTACGGAAGAACCTTAGCCAACAGGGCTAAACAGTCGGTTTCGCTTTTCTTTTGCAAAAATAAACAGGAAACAACATGAAAATAACGAATATACTATATACTAAGTTCAAGGTTGTATAGTATATGGTGATCGGGTGATGACATATGATTTATGTGGAAAAAGTCATTATTGTAGAAGGTACATCAGATAGAAGAAAGATTGAATCTATTATTCGTGAACCAGTGGAAATTGTTTGTACAAATGGTACAATTGGTTTGTCGAAAATGGATGAGCTCGTTGATCAGTTTTTTGATAAGGAAGTGTATGTGCTAGTGGATGCTGATGATGCTGGAGAAAAGTTAAGGAAACAATTTCGAAAAGAATTTCCGCAAGCCGAGCATATCTATATTGATCGCTCGTACCGAGAAGTGGCAACTGCGCCATCTACACACTTAGCAAATGTATTATGGGGAGCCGACATTGACGTTTATACAGAATATTTACGGTAAGGAATGATAGAAGTGATCGATTGGACAGGAGCCGAAGCTACAGCCCTAATAGAGAATGAAGAAAAAACAGTGTTATATGTATATACTCCAATGTGTGGAACATGCCAATTAGCAAAAAAGATGTTAACAGTCGTTGAGATGACAATTGAAGGCCTCAAAATTGGGATGTTAGATTTAAATTATGCTCCGCATTTAGCGAAAGAGTATGGGATTGAAAGTGTACCTTGTTTACTTGTTTTTGAAAATGGGACACTGATGAAGAAGATATATGCATTTCATTCGGTTGAATATTTATATACGGAATTAAAGTAGGCGGCAAAATTTTTGCCGCCTCGACATATTTCTTGGGAAATATGTCGAGATGCAGGATGGATACAGTATTTGTCGAGCGAAAATAACAGGATTGCTCTTTATTGAGAGGGAATGGTATGTAATAGAAAGTGATATGAAGGATGTGATTTAGGGTGAAATTATATTCTTTGCTTCAATCATTTGTAAATTACGCTAATGGTCAATATCATTTAGAACCACTTTTAAGACAAGAAGAAAAAACTGTTAATTTCCGCTTTAGAGATGAAAGTTGTTCGTTACAAATTTCAAGAGATTATATAGAGCTGGTACATGAGGAAAGAGGAACGGAACAAATCATTTGCTTAGACGAAAAGGATATAGAACAATTGGTGAATGGAAATGTACGATTGCAAATGTTAATGAATGATGGACGTGTACAATATTCAGGAACGTACCGAACGATGTTATTAGTGGAATCGATGTTTCATATATGTAAACCGATGTCAGTAGGTGCTTAAAATTCTGAAGTTTCATTTTTTGCGAAAATTTCTGTTGACATGGTGAGCGTATATTGATACAATTCAAGTCATAAAATATAGACAATTTCATAAATTTCAAATCAGACGAAAATTGAATCTGATTTCTCTTATCAAGAGAGGTGGAGGGACTGTGCCCTGTGAAGCCCGGCAACCGTCAACTTATGTTGAAATGGTGCCAATTCCTGCAAAGCGAATGCTTTGAGAGATGAGAGAGAGGGATAATGTTGTTATATACGCATATAAACCTTTCTGCTTCTCTAAAGCGGAAAGGTTTTTTGTTGTTTGAATGTGGAGGACATTCAAATAATAAAAGTAGTGATAGCGGTGGACTACACGCATCAAAAATAAAAAAATGCGGAGTCTATCTAAACAAAAAAGGGGTGAACATCATGATTCTATTAGAGAATGTAAGGAAAATATATAAGGCGAAAAGCGGTGATGTCACTGCTGTAGATAACGCCAATTTAAAAATAGAAAAAGGCGAAATATTTGGTGTTATCGGATATAGCGGCGCTGGGAAAAGTTCTTTAATCAGATTGTTTAATCAGTTAGAGAAACCGACTTCTGGCCAAATTACAATTGCGAATCGTGTCATATCAGCAATTACAGGAAGTGAACTTCGTAAGGCAAGGCAAGAAATCGGAATGATTTTTCAGCACTTCAACTTACTTTGGTCACGAACTGTACGTGAAAATATAGAGTTTCCACTTGAAATTGCAGGTGTTGATAAAACGAAGAGAAGAAAACGTGTTGATGAATTAATTCATCTTGTTGGATTAGAAGGAAGAGGAGACGCGTACCCATCTCAGCTGAGCGGGGGACAAAAACAACGCGTTGGGATTGCAAGAGCATTAGCTAACAACCCACAAGTACTTTTATGTGATGAAGCAACGTCGGCTCTTGATCCAGAAACGACAGATCAAATTTTGGATTTACTATTAGACATTAATAAGCGCCTTGGTTTAACAATTGTACTCATTACACATGAGATGCACGTAATTCGAAAGATTTGTAATCGAGTGGCGGTAATGGAGAGAGGAAAGATTGTAGAAACGGGTCCAGTACTTGATGTATTCCGTAATCCGAAGCAAGATATTACGAAACGATTTGTACAGCAGTTAACAGATTCTGAAGATACAAATGAAACGATTGAAAGTTTAATTGAAAAATATCCAGATGGAAAAGTGATTCGTTTGCAGTTTATCGGTGAGGCTGTAGAAAGACCAGTGCTTCAACGATTGATGCAACGCAGTGATATAGAAGTTAGCATTTTGCAAGGAAATATCGCACAAACGAATAACGGTTCTTACGGTAGTTTAGTTGTTCATTTAAATGGTGAGGAAACAGCGATCCAGCAAGCAATAGAAGGAATTCATCAAGATCAAGTAGAGCTGGAGGTGATTGCACATGGATAAGTTACTCGCAAATGTTGATTGGAATCAAATGTTAGAAGCAACTGGTGAAACGTTATATATGACGGCAATCGCAGCTCTTGCGACATTTGTTTTAGGACTAATTTTAGGATTGTTACTTTTCATGACAGCGAAAGATAATTTATGGGAAAACAAATCAATTAATACGGTGATTGGAGCATTCGTAAATATATTCCGTTCTATACCGTTCATCATTTTAATTATTTTATTAATCCCATTCACAAAGATTCTTCTTGGAACAATTCTTGGAGCAAGTGCAGCGCTGCCAGCTTTAATTATTGGGGCGGCACCATTCTACGCGAGAATGGTTGAAATCGCACTTCGCGAAATTGATAAAGGTGTAATTGAAGCTTCAAAAGCAATGGGAGCAAAAACAAGCACAATTATTTTAAAAGTATTGATTCCAGAATCGTTACCAGCATTAGTATCTGGTATTACGGTTACAACAATTGCTTTAGTAGGCTATACAGCAATGGCGGGAGTTGTTGGTGCTGGTGGCCTTGGAACACTTGCTTACTTAGAAGGATTCCAAAGGGGAAATAACGATGTAACAATCGTTGCGACAATTTGTGTATTACTAGTTGTATTTTTAATTCAGTGGATTGGTGATAGTTTAACGACTCGAATAGATAAACGATAATAAAAACGGGAGGATGTTTCAAATGAAAAAATTATTACTTACGGCACTTATTTCAACTTCAATTTTTGGTTTAGCTGCTTGTGGCGGGAAAGATAAAGATGAAAAGAAACTCGTTGTTGGTGCTTCTAACGTACCGCACGCTGAAATTTTAGAAAAGGCAAAACCGTTACTTGAGAAAAAAGGAATCGAGTTAGAAATTAAAAAATTCCAAGACTACGTATTACCAAATAAATCGTTAGCGGATAAAGATTTAGATGCAAACTACTTCCAGCACATTCCGTATTTAGAAAAAGAAATTAAAGATAAAAAATATGATTTTGAAATAGCGGGGAAAATTCATTTAGAACCAATTGGTGTATACTCTCAAAAGTATAAGAGCCTAAAAGAACTTCCAGACGGGGCGACAATCATTATGAGTAATTCCGTTACTGACCATGGACGTGGTTTAGCAATTTTACAAAAAGAAGGCATTTTAAAAATTAAAGACGGAGTAGAGCCAGTTAATGCAACTCCAAAAGATATTGCAGATAATCCGAAAAACTTAAAATTTAAAACAGATATCGAGCCGGGTTTACTACCACAAGTGTATAACAATAAGGAAGGCGATGCTGTTTTAATTAACTCTAACTATGCAATTGATGCGAAATTAAACCCAGAAAAAGATGCAATTGCAATTGAAGGTGATGATTCACCGTACGCAAACATAGTAGCTGTTCGTAAAGGTGATAAAGATAAAAAAGAGATTAAAGAGCTTGTAGAAGTATTGCATTCTAAAGAAATCGAAGACTTTATTAATAAAGAATATAAAGGAGCGGTTGTTCCTGTAAAAGAATAATTGCTGAAAAGGCTGGTGTATGCCAGCCTTTTTTATAACTACATAACTATAGGGGAGAAGGGGACATCATATGAAAAAGATTCTATTGTCAGTTGTTACAGCGCTGTCTGTATTTACATTAGCTGCTTGCGGAGGGAAAGAGGAGAATAAGCTTGTTGTTGGAGCTTCTAACGTGCCGCACGCTGTTATTTTAGAAAAGGCACAGCCGATATTAGAGAAAAAGGGTATTAAATTAGAAATTAAAAAATTCCAAGATTATGTGTTGCCGAATAAAGCGTTAGTGGATAAGGAAATTGATGCGAACTACTTCCAACACATTCCTTACTTAGATAAAGAAATCCAAGAAAAAGGATATAAAATTGTAAACGCAGGAAAAATTCATTTAGAGCCAATGGGTATTTATTCTAAGAAATATAAAAGCTTAAAAGACTTACCAGATGGCGGGACAGTGATTATGAGTAATAACGTAGCGGAGCGAGGCCGTATGTTAGCATTGTTACAAAAAGGCGGCGTGATTAAGCTTAAAGATGGTGTAGATGTGGTTAAGGCGACAGTAAAAGATGTAGTCGAAAATCCGAAAAACTTAAAATTTAAAACAGATGTTGAACCTGGACTTTCACCGAAGTTGTATGAAAATAATGAGGGAGATGCTTTATTCATTAATTCGAACTATGCAATTGATGCGAAGTTAAATCCAAAGAAGGATGCAATTGCGATTGAAGGATCAGACTCACCGTACGCAAATATTATTGCAGTTCGTAAAGGTGACGAGAAGAAAAAAGAAATTAAAGAATTAGTAGAAGTACTGCATTCAAAAGAAATTCAAGACTTTATTAATAAAGAATATAAAGGTGCTGTACTTCCGGTAAGTGAATAAATATGAGGAAAGGACTGGAAAATTACCAGTCCTTTTTTCTTTATATGAATAAGAAGAAAGGTGTATCATATAAGGATGCAAGGGAAATACTTATATACATTTGTGAAAAAATTGTTACTTTTTTTCGTCGTTTGCGATATCATTTTATTTGATATAAGATTAGAATGAGAATAAAATGAGAATATGAACGTTTTAGGAATTTTTAAAATGTATATATAGGATTAATGGAGGTATTGAGATGGCTGGTTCTACATTAACGGTTAAAGACTTACACGTATCAATTGACGGCAAAGAAATTTTAAAAGGTGTAAACCTTGAAGTAAAAGGTGGAGAAATCCACGCAATTATGGGACCTAACGGAACAGGTAAATCAACTTTATCTTCTGCGATTATGGGTCACCCAAAGTATGAAGTAACAGAAGGTAGCATCATCATCGACGGTGAAGATGTATTAGAAATGGAAGTAGACGAGCGCGCACAAGCGGGTCTATTCCTAGCAATGCAATATCCAAGTGAAATTAGCGGAGTAACAAATGCTGACTTCTTACGTTCTGCAATTAACGCACGTCGTGAAGAAGGCGATGAAATTTCTCTTATGAAATTTATCCGTACATTAGATAAAAACATGGAATTCCTAGAAATGGATCCAGAAATGGCACAACGTTACTTAAACGAAGGTTTCTCTGGTGGAGAGAAAAAGCGTAACGAAATTCTTCAATTAATGATGATTGAGCCAAAAATCGCAATCTTAGATGAAATCGACTCAGGTCTTGATATCGATGCATTAAAAGTTGTATCTAAAGGTATTAACCAAATGCGCGGCGAAGAGTTCGGTTGCCTAATGATTACGCATTACCAACGCTTATTAAACTACATCACTCCAGACTTCGTTCACGTTATGATGAACGGTCGTATCGTTAAATCTGGTGGCCCTGAGCTTGCACAACGTCTAGAAGCTGAAGGTTACGACTGGATTAAAAAAGAATTAGGTATTGAAGACGAAACAACAGAGCAAGAAGCGTAAGAGAGGAGCATAAACATGACAATCGGTACATTACCTTTCGATCAAGAAACAATCCGTCAACGCGCAAGCGAAGTAAACGAAGCTGCTTGGTTGACTGAGTTCCGCTTACAAGCTCTTGCACAAGCAACAGAACTTCCAATGCCAACGCCTGATAAAACGAAAATTGAAAAATGGGACTTTATCGGAAAAGGCGACGCTGCTAAGCAAGAGCCTGTAAGTTCTTTAACAGAGCTTCCAGAAGCAGTGAAAAACTTAATCGATGAAAATAACAGCGTATTAGTGCAACGTACTGGTACAACTGCGTTCGTTTCTTTAGCAGACGAAGCAAAAGACAAAGGTGTTATTTTCACAGATATCGTAACAGCTGCAACGGAGCATGCTGAATTACTACAAAAGTATTTAATGAAAGACGGAGTGAAAGTAGACGAGCATCGTCTAACTGCACTTCATGCTGCATTAATCAACGGCGGTGCATTCGTATATGTTCCGAAAAACGTTGTTCTTGAAACTCCACTTCAAGCTGTATTCTTAGTAGACGGCGAAGAAGCTAACGTATATAACCACGTATTATTCGTAGCTGATGCGAACAGTACTGCAACTTATGTAGAAAACTATGTTGCAAATGAAAATGCTAAAGGTATTGCAAATATCGTAGCAGAAGTAATTGTGGAACAAGGCGCACAAGTGAAATTCGGTGCGGTTGATCTATTAGCAAAAGACGTAACAACTTACGTTAACCGCCGCGGTGTTGTTGGACGCGACGGCCGCATTGATTGGGCTCTAGGCCTTATGAATGATGGAAACACAATTTCAGAGAACGTTACGAACTTAATGGGCGACGGTTCATATGCTGATACGAAAACAGTAACAATTGGCCGTGGTAACCAAACACAAAACTTTACAACTAAAGTTGTTCACTTCGGTAAACACTCTGAAGGTTGGATTTTAAAACACGGTGTACAAAAAGATAGTGCAACATCTATCTTTAACGGAATTGGTAAGATTGAACACGGTGCATCTAAATCAAATGCACAACAATCTTCTCGCGTTCTTATGCTAGACGAAAAAGCTCGCGGTGATGCGAACCCAATTCTTTTAATTGATGAAGATGATGTTATGGCAGGTCACGCAGCTTCAGTAGGCCGCGTAGATCCGTACCAATTATACTACTTGATGAGCCGTGGTATTCCAAAACGCGAAGCAGAACGTTTAGTCATCCATGGATTCTTAGCACCTGTAGTTAATGAGCTTCCAATTGAAGGAGTAAAAGCACAGCTTGTTGAGGTAATTGAAAGGAAAGTTCGCTAATGAATATTCATGAAATACGCAAACAGTTTCCAATTCTTGATCAAAAAGTGAACGGCAAACAACTTGTTTATTTCGATAGTGCAGCAACTTCTCAAAAACCAATTCAAGTCATTGAAACGTTAGAACGTTACTATAAAGAATATAATTCTAACGTGCATCGCGGTGTTCATACGCTCGGTACGAAAGCTACCGACGCGTATGAAGGTGCACGTGAGAAAGTTCGCAAGTTTATTAACGCGAAATCAATGGAAGAGATTATTTTCACGCGCGGAACGACAACTGCATTAAATACAGTAGCGGCTAGCTATGGCCTTGAAAATGTAAAAGAAGGCGATGAAATCGTTATTTCTTACATGGAACACCATAGTAACATCATTCCGTGGCAACAAGTTGCGAAGAAAACTGGCGCAACTTTGAAATACCTTCCGCTTCAACCAGACGGTACAATTTCTTTAGAAGATGTTCGTCAAACTGTTACACCGAATACAAAAATCGTTTCTATTATGCAAGTATCAAACGTACTTGGAACGATTAACCCTGTAAAAGAAATCGGAGCAATCGCACACGAAAACGGAGCAATTATGGTCGTTGATGGTGCACAAAGTACACCTCACATGAAAGTGGATGTACAAGATTTAAACTGTGATTTCTACGCATTATCTGCTCATAAGATGTGCGGACCTACAGGTATCGGCGTATTATATGGTAAGAAAGAATTGCTAAACAATATGGAGCCAATTGAATTTGGTGGTGAAATGATTGATTTCGTAGATTTACAAGAATCTACTTGGAAAGAGCTTCCGTGGAAGTTTGAAGCGGGTACACCGATTATCGGTAATGCAATCGGACTTGGTGCGGCAATTGATTTCCTAGAAGAAATCGGTCTTGATAATATTGAAAAGCATGAGCATGAATTAGCGCAATACGCTTTAGAAAGACTATCAGAAGTAGATGGCGTTACAATTTATGGTCCAAAGCATCGCGCTGGTCTTGTTACATTTAATATTGAAGACGTACATCCTCACGATGTAGCGACTGTATTAGATGTAGAAGGCATTGCAGTTCGCGCAGGACATCACTGTGCACAACCGCTTATGAAGTGGCTAAAAGCTTCTTCAACAGCACGTGCGAGCTTCTATTTATATAATACAAAAGAAGAAATTGATACATTTGTTGAATCGCTAATCAAGACAAAGGAGTATTTCACAAATGTCATTTAATAATTTAGATACGTTATATCGTCAAGTTATTATGGATCATTACAAAAATCCTCGTAACCATGGCGTGTTAGAAGATAGTGTTACCGTTAACTTGAACAATCCAACTTGCGGCGATCGTATTCAACTTACGATGAAAGTAGAAGAAGGTATTGTGCAAGAGGCGAAGTTTGAAGGCGAAGGATGTTCAATCTCAATGTCTTCAGCTTCAATGATGACACAAGCAGTAAAAGGTAAGAAAATTGAAGAAGCACTTCAGCTTTCGAAAATTTTCTCTGACATGATGCTAGGAAAAGAGTACGATGACAGCATCGATTTAGGAGATATTGAAGCATTACAAGGCGTATGCAAGTTCCCTGCACGTATTAAATGTGCAACATTAGCGTGGAAAGCGTTAGAAAAGGGCTTAAACGAAGATAAGTAATGTTAAAGGTTCCTAAAAATGAGGTTATCTAAGGAGGGACACACCAACATGGCGAAGCAACTGCCAGATATCGGCGATTACAAATATGGTTTCAAAGACAAAGACGTTTCGATTTTCCGTGCTGGACGCGGTTTAACAAAAGAGATCGTTGAAGAGATTTCACGTATGAAAGAAGAACCACAGTGGATGTTAGACTTCCGTTTAAAATCACTGGATAAGTTCTATGAAATGCCAATGCCACAATGGGGCGGCGACTTAAACGACTTAGATTTCGATGAAATTACGTACTACGTAAAACCATCTGAGAAATCTGAGAAGTCTTGGGATGAAGTACCTGATGAAATTAAAGCAACATTTGATAAATTAGGTATTCCAGAAGCTGAGCAAAAATATTTAGCTGGTGTATCTGCACAGTACGAATCTGAAGTTGTATACCACAACATGAAAGAAGACCTAGAAGCTCTAGGAATCGTCTTCAAAGATACAGATAGCGCATTAAAAGAGAACGAAGATATTTTCCGTGAGCATTTCGGAAAAGTAATTCCACCAACAGACAACAAATTCTCTGCATTAAACTCTGCAGTTTGGTCTGGTGGATCATTCATCTACGTTCCAAAAGGTATTAAAGTTGATACACCACTTCAAGCGTATTTCCGTATTAACTCTGAAAATATGGGACAATTCGAGCGTACGCTTATCATCGTAGACGAAGGCGCACACGTACACTACGTAGAAGGTTGTACAGCACCTGTTTACACTACTAACTCACTTCACAGTGCGGTAGTAGAAATCATCATTAAAAAAGATGCGTATTGCCGTTATACAACAATCCAAAACTGGGCGAACAACGTATACAACCTAGTTACAAAACGTGCGGTTTGTGAAGAAAACGCAACGATGGAATGGATTGATGGTAACATCGGTTCTAAATTAACGATGAAATACCCAGCAGTTATCTTAAAAGGCGAAGGCGCTCGTGGTTTAACATTATCAATCGCGATTGCTGGTAAAGGCCAACACCAAGATGCTGGTGCGAAAATGATTCACTTAGCACCAAACACGTCTTCAACAATCGTTTCTAAATCGATTGCGAAGCATGGTGGTAAAGTAACTTACCGTGGTATCGTACACTTCGGACCAAAAGCGAAAAACTCTCGCTCTAACATCGAGTGTGACACGTTAATCATGGATAACCAATCTACATCTGATACAATTCCTTACAACGAAATCAAAAACGATTACGTTTCACTTGAGCACGAAGCGAAAGTATCGAAAGTATCAGAAGAACAATTATTCTACCTAATGAGCCGTGGTATTTCTGAGCAAGAAGCTACAGAAATGATCGTAATGGGCTTCATCGAGCCATTCACTCGCGAACTTCCAATGGAATACGCAGTTGAAATGAACCGCCTAATCAAGTTTGAGATGGAAGGTTCTATTGGTTAATAGATAAAGTAGAAGCGCCCTGCTGTGCAGGGCGCTTTTTTGTTTTACGGATTTGTCTTGGCTTGGGAGAGGATACCCGGGTGGGTGTTCAGTTAAATATATCAACGATTTTTCAAATATATCGATCATAAACGGGAATATATCAACGATTATTTCAATATATCAACGTTTCGACAAGGAATATCGATTTGTCGACAAGATAAGACAAAAGAAAATCCTCACATACCCTAAACATTTTATAAGAACAGAGAACGACTAGGTTTAAGACAAAGATACTGACAAATCCACTTGAACAACCACCCACTGAATTCTCTATTAAACTTTTTGACAAATCCACCCCTCCCTCCACTATCTGGAATTCTTTCCCGCATTAGCAAAAGTTTCTCATATGAAAAGGACAATCTTTTGCTTTTTCTCACAATGCGAGTACAATGTAAAATAGCAAGAAAAGACGAAAAGTATTTACAGGATTATTGTGTGCGCATAGCGTAAATGGCAGTAAGGAACTGAGAGGAGGTTTTTTCTCTGAATACAAATAAAGAAACAATCATCCACCTTTATCATACAAACGATATACATAGTCATTTTGAAAATTGGCCGCAAATTTCTCGGTTTGTTCTAGGGGAGAAAAAGCGAAGACAAGAAGCGGGAGAGACTGTTTTGACGGTTGATATCGGTGATCATGTGGATCGTTTTCATAGTATTTCGGAAGCGACAAATGGCCTTGGGAATACGAAGCTTTTAAATGAGGCGTTATATGATTATGTAACGATCGGAAATAATGAAGGCATTACGTTAGCGAAGGAGCATTTGAATCGTCTATATGATGATGCTGGATTTGAGGTGCTCGTTGCGAATTTATTTGAAAAAGAAGGGGTACGTCCAGCGTGGGCGAAGCCTTATAAATTACATACGACGACAGATGGGATTATCATTGCTTTTATCGGATTAACGGTAGCTTATCCAGAGTTTTATCATATGCTCGATTGGCATATTGAAGATCCGCTTATCCATTTAGAGTCTATTTTAGAAGAAGTGAAAGATGAGGCGCATATTACCGTTGTCCTATCTCACCTTGGAAAAAGTATGGATGAGTATATGGCAGAGCATTATGATATAGATGTTATTTTAGGTGCACATACGCATCATTTATTTGAGCGTGGTGTTCTACTGAACAATACTTTACTTTGCTGTTGTGAAAAGTGGGGACGTTACGTTGGCCACGTTCAGCTTACTGTGGATAAAGAGACGAAGAAGCTGTTGAAAAAAGACGGTAGAGCGATTAAGACGGAACGGTTAGGTGCTTATAGCGAGCCGTTATCCACAATTGAAATACTGCAGGAAGAAAGTAAGCATATAATGGCAGAGCCTGTCGTTCATTTAAAAGAGTCATTACCGGTTGATTGGTTTCAGGAGACGCCGTTTTCTCATATGTTAGCAAGTGCGCTGAAAACATGGTGCGATGCAGAGATTGGCATGGTGAACGCCGGTGTACTTCTTGAAGGGCTAGAAGAGGGTGTTGTAACGCGCGGAGATATTCACAGAATTTGTCCACATCCAATTAATCCGTGTGCTTTGAAAGTTCCAGGAAAGATATTAAGAGAAGTTATTTTGAAAGCACGTAAACCGAACATGGAGAATCTTGAGGTGAAAGGATTCGGATTTCGGGGGAAAGTGATGGGGAAAATGATTTATGCTGGTGTAGAAGTCATTCCAGATACGATTCCTGGCAATAAAATTTTATTAGAAGATGTATTGATTAACGGCGAATCGCTGGAGTTAGACCGTATATATACGGTAGGAACAATCGATATGTTTACGTTTGGATACTTATACCCAGAGCTATCCACACTTTCTGGCAAACAATATTATATGCCAGAACTACTTAGAGATGTGTTAACGGATATGTTAATAACTCATACAACTTCCGTTAAACTATAGGCTAGTTAACTTGTAACACTCATTTTTCTCTTGTCATACAGATAAGAAAGAGAGGAGTGTGAACTATGGTTAATGTGGAGCATTAGATGTAGGTCTTTTAAATGAGAAATTAGGTGATCGAGGAATTATTGCTGGGCGTGCGGTTGGTGTAAGAACGATTGAACAACTTCTTGAAGCGCCACTAGAATCGGTAACGACTGGAGCTGAAGCGTTAGGAATTCCAGTAGGAACGATTGGAAAAGAAGCATTATTAAAAATGAGATAAGCATATATCGTCCCTCCTTCTTGCATAGAAATGATATAAGAAGGAGGTTTTTTTATGAGTATATTTCGCTCGAAAAACTCGCGGTTTCGAAGGGGACCTATTGCCTTTCGGTATATACTGCTTATGTCGTTTATTCTTTTTGTTATATTACTTACGCAAGGGTTGTGGATTGTGAATAATAGTATTCAGCCGACCTTAATTAAATATGGGGAAGTAGAGACACATAAAATGGCGACAGCAATTATGACGAAGGCGGTAAAGGATAGAATTAATGAAGGATTCGATGTCGATTCATTAATGAAAGTACAGAATGATAAAAACGGAAAAGTATCCACAATTAATTTAAATACGAAGCAAGTAAATGAAATCGTAACGTCAACGACCACGTACATAGAAAAATATTTGCAACAAGTAGAACAAGGGAAGTTGAAGGAACTAGGTATTTCTGAAAAAAACGGGGCGACTATGGCAGTTCCTTTTGGACGTGTAATTGATAATGCACTCCTTGGTAATATAGGACCAGATATTCCGATTCATTTCACGCCAATTGGGCATGTGAATACAGATATTAAACAAAAAATTGAGCCGCATGGAATTAATACTACAGCGATTCAAATTGTGATGGAAATGGAAGTAACATTGCAAGTAATTATTCCATTTCATACGAAAGAGATAACTGTGAAACAAAATGTTCCGATTGCGACGCGTATCGTTCAAGGGGAAGTGCCTACGTATTATGGAAGCGGAAGTGTTACTGTACCTGATAAAAAGAAAACAGATAGTTAGTTGCATATAAAGTGAAACTCGGCTGAGCCGGGCTTTTACTGGATAAAAAATAACCGTAGCAATGCAGCTACGGTTATCTTTTTGTATTTGCTCGTTCTTTGCGTTCCCAAAGGCTTAAATGCATGTATGGATCGAAGGCCCATTCTGTATAGCCATTGTCTTTATATATGCCAAAATGTAAGTGGGGTGGGAATTTTCCGGCTGTACCAGGAGGTCCATAACCAGTGCTACCAACAAATCCAATTACTTTTCCTGGCTCAACAATTTGTCCAAGCTGTATTTCTTTTGAGAACCCGCCTAAATGAGCGTAATAATGGTAATTGTTATGAAGGTCTCGAATACCAATGCGCCATCCACCAAGGCGGTTCCAGCCTTTTGTTTCAATAATGCCATAGCAAGTCGATCTTACTGGCACGCCATATCCAGCGAAAATATCGGTGCCTTCATGAATTCGTCTTCCGCCAAAACTTCTTCCAGCGCCGAAAGTACTACGGTAGCTATGGTCACTACGAATCGGAAGAGGAAAAGCATTTCCTTCTAAATTAATACGTCCATAATGTTTATAAATTTGGGCGTACTCGCTAATTAAATCAACTGTTTTTGCACGTCTATAATATTCCCAAAGCATAATTTTAATACGGTCTTCTGACGTTCCTTGTTTCCTTAAAATAGTCGCTGCGGTATGCAGAAGATCACGGTCGCTATTTGCATTTGCAAATCCATCTTTGTCACCATCTAAACCTATTCCGCCAAATAGAGAAATTGTATGGGGGAGAGTATCGTTACTATTAACAGGTCCAGCCCATATTTCTGGTTTGAAATAAAGGGAAATGATGGCATCTGGTTTTTTTGGAATATCTTTTCTTACGCTCCGTATATTTCTTTCATATTGATCCATTGCAGCTAAGTAATACCATGGAATGCCTGAAGACTGCTCGGTTTCTTTATATAGTGCCATGCGCTTTTCGTATATGCTTTGCTGATTATCTTCACCGTAAGCGATGTTTTGGTGGAGAAGAAAACAAATAGAAAGCAAAAGAGAAATTTTTCGAAGCATGAAATAGACTCCTTTCACAACATCACTCTTTTTAGTGTGGGATATACGGAGTATTTCATTATAGGGAACGATTGGAAAAAATCTTAGAATCTTCATTTGAGCAAATCGCTTTCATACGTTAGAATAGATATGTTACATTGAAAGAAGCGAACACGGTAAACTATTTCATATTGTGCGGAGTTGATAACCATGACAAAACAAACAGAATATAAGCGCAAGCCCGAATGGTTGAAAATTAAGTTAAACACGAATGAAAACTATACAGGCTTAAAGAAAATGATGCGTTCTAAGAATCTTCATACCGTTTGTGAAGAGGCAAAATGTCCGAATATTCATGAATGCTGGGCTGTAAGAAAAACAGCAACATTTATGATTTTAGGTGCGGTTTGTACACGTGCTTGTCGTTTTTGTGCGGTTAAAACAGGCTTACCAACTGAGCTTGATTTACAAGAACCAGAACGCGTAGCAGATTCAGTAGTACAAATGGGCTTAAAGCACGTTGTTATAACAGCGGTTGCACGTGATGATTTAAAGGACGGCGGAGCAGCTGTTTTTGCTGAAACAGTACGAGCAGTACGTCGTAAAAACCCATTCACGTCTATCGAAGTATTACCATCTGATATGGCTGGGGTAGAAGAAAACTTAAAAATGTTAATGGATGCAAAACCAGATATTTTAAACCATAACATTGAAACAGTACGTCGATTATCTAACCGAGTTCGCGCTAGAGCAAAGTATGACCGTTCATTAGAGTTTTTACGTCGAGCAAAAGAAATGCAGCCTGATATTCCAACTAAATCGAGCATTATGGTCGGCTTAGGTGAAACAAGAGAAGATTTAATTGAAGCAATGGATGACTTACGTGCAAACAATGTGGATATTTTAACTCTTGGACAATATCTACAACCATCTAAGAAGCATTTACCAGTTATTAAATATTATCCACCAGCAGAATTTGCAGAGCTTAAAGAAATTGCACTTAGCAAAGGATTTAGCCACTGTGAAGCTGGCCCACTTGTGCGTTCTTCTTACCATGCGGACGAGCAAGTACGTTCTGCAAAAGAAAAAACAGCAGAAGCTAAATAATGAAAAAAGAGAGCTAACGATCAGCTCTCTTTTTGTTTGTACTCTAAAACGGTATTTGTACATGTTAATAAAATCTTTTTTAATTCTTCTGTGGATAATTCAATTGTAAATTCAGGTACACCAGGTGTAATTAAAATTTTATCGTACGTATAAACGGAACTGTCCACAATAATTGTTACTTCTTGTGAATAACCAAAAGGAGCTACACATCCTGGAGTACAGCCAGTTTCCATTCTTAGTTCATCAGGAGAACAGAGCGATAAGCGTTCTCCCGTTATTTCTTTCATCTCTCCGCGGTTAAGCCGATTTCCTTCTAACGTAAAAAACACATAAAAATTTCCAGATGTTGATTTTAAAAATAAGCTTTTACTTGGAGTACCTTGTAAGCCAAGTCTTTCACGTACAATCCGATCCGTCTCATAATCGAGTACTGGTTCGTGTTCGAATTTTTCATAAGAAACATTTGTTTTATGTAGTAAAGCAAGTACGTCTTCGTACATATGAAATGATACCCCTTTCTATTGTTAGAACAGTCTCTTCTCGTGGCGTCAACTGAATGTTTTGGAAAGGGATATTACTTGGACGATGCTTCCCATAAGCGTGTTATGATACATTGTTCGTCGATTGTAATTTCGTAAATATCAGGATTCGTTAAAGTTCTCCATTCATTAAAGCCAATCGTATGATCAAAATGCTTTAAAATGAGCGTAAGTAAATTGCCATGTGTAACAAGTAGTGTTGTCGTATGGTTTAATTGTAAAACGTCTTGAATAAGCGATATGGCACGGTCTGTTGCTTGTTTTGTTGACTCTCCGCCTGAAAAGGCAATATCTATATTCGTAAAAGTGGATTCTAGTTTTTGCATCCAATCATCCATTGGAACGTTGCTCAATATGCGTTCAGTTAATCGTTCATCTTCTTGGATAGATAAGTTAGCTTGGAGTGCATAGGGCCGAATGGAATCGATAGCTCGGACAAATGGGCTTGAAATAATATGATCGATTTGTAGAATATTTTCTAAGAGGAATGTAGCAAGGGTATTTGCTTGGTCTTTTCCATCGGTCGTTAATTCAGCATCACATTCTTGCCCAGTTGCTGAACAATGTCGTATTAAAATAATTTTCTTCATAATTCATCCCCATCTTTCAAGTTGACGCTATATACTTCGACAAATGTGGAAATAATTCCTTTTTATTGGAAACAGCATATGGATTTAAATATGTGGAAAAGTAATGTGGATAATAAAAAATTGAGGTGCAATGATGAAAAAAATGATATGTATCGTATTCATTATTTGTTTTCTTGCGCAATTGTCCACAACATATGCAGAATCCAACCGAAAACTAAATTATCCAAGCAATCAAAATAAGTCATTTGTGAGTGGGGATGTTTTTTATAAACAGTTAGATAAGAAAATTTATAAAGAGTACAAAAATGCAGCATATAGTGTTCGTAAAAAAATTTCATTTAAAGAAGTGGCTGATGAGGAATTTTCTTTCCTGCAAAAAACAGCTGTCGGTTGTCGAAGTAGAGTGGTGCTTCAAGATTTTTTTGTTCACCCTGATCGCCAAGTTTATTTTTTCGCTTCTTTTACTCAAAATGAAGTAGAAGCGTTTCATAAGTACATCGTTATAGATGCAGAAACAAAGAGGGAGCTGCAAGAGGGCAAAAGTTATCATCCATATAAAAAATAAACCACCAATTTTGGTGGTTTATTTTTTACTCCGGTACACTCATTAATTTCTCTTTCATTTTGCGAATAAGAACGACAGCGCCAATTGTACACAGAAGTGTAATTCCTTCGGCAACGAAGATGTTGATTGTTTTTGTTTGGTAAAGTGCCGCGAAAAAGTCTACAAATGCGTGGAATAGTATAGCGTATACTAGGAAGATGTATTTCTTCTGTTTTACTGCGTATAAAACAAGCATTGTAAAGGCGATTTGAAGCACGAGTGCCATAATTCTTTCTAAGCTACCAAGGAAGTATAAGTAGGCAGGTTGCTGAATTAACATGTCCTGTAAAATACTGAGCTCGGGTTTTTGTTCAATCAGTCGAGAGAAGCTACCATCGTTAATAGAATTAGCAAAAATTAATGCTTGTAATGCAGAAAAACCGCCAATTAAAATAGATTCAATTCCGCCGTGACCAATTCCATAAGCGAAGCCATCTTTATATTCTAGATATTTTTTTAGTAAGAAGAAGAAGGCAACGAAGCGTCCTAATTCTTCAAAAATACCAGCAGTCAATCCGCCATAAATTGCGAAGACAAACGGATTTTCTAAAAATGGAGCGATTGTTGGATTACCGCGCATAAATAGGTGGAATGGTGTTTCAAGAATTTGAGTGAATCCGATAAAGATAAGAACACCAACGCCGACTACTTTCCAATTAATATTATATTTTTTACGGAAATAAACGAGTACGATAATTGGGACCAGAATCGAGACAATGAGTTGAAAAATGATGCTGGCAATTATAGTATTTGAAACCATACTTTCACCGCTTTCTAATATATGTACATATCTATTATGCATGAAATAGGGGAGAGATGAAACTTTTAGAAAGAAAATGAATTTACTTATTGACTCTAACGTTGCGTCATACTTTATCGTATGTACTAAGGAGGAGATACAAATGACAATGAGAGTAAAAGAAGTAGCTGATTTAGTTGGAATTAGTGTGCGCACACTGCATCATTACGATGAAATTGGGTTGTTAACCCCAGACGAGACGACAGAGTCTGGATATCGTCTGTATTCCAATGAAAATTTAGAGACATTGCAGCAAATTTTGTTTTTTAAAGAGCTTGGCTTCCCTTTGAAGAAAATTAAAGAGATTATCATGAGTCCATCATTTGATCGCGAAGAGGCACTACAGCTTCATAAGAAGATGCTTCTTGAAAAGCGTGCCAGATTAGATAAGGTGATTGCGACGATTGATAAAACAATTCAGCATACAAAAGGAGAGATTGAAATGACGAATAAAGAGAAATTTGAAGGATTCGATTTCAGCCATAACCCATATGAAGAAGAAGCACGTGAAAAATGGGGAGATGCAGCTGTAGATAAAGCGAACGAATATGCAAAAGGTATGTCAAAAGAGAACCAAGAGGAGTTTAATGCTATTTATAGAAATTTAGCAACGCTTAGACACGATGCACCAGATTCTAAAGAGGCGCAGGCAGCTATCAAAGTATGGTACGATTACTTGCAAAACTTTAGTCACTATTCATTAGACGCTTTTAAGGGACTCGGTCAAATGTACGTCGCTGATGAGCGCTTTACGAAAAATATCGATAAGTTTGGCGAGGGGTTAGCGCAGTTTATGTGTGATGCGATGGAGATTTATGCGGATCGTAATAAAAAATAAAAAGTAAAACAGGTGGAGGTTCTCTCCACCTGTTTTACTTTTTAATCATATTATTTAAAGTCTGATCCCCCGTATTGTTCAAATGAGGATTTTTACTCATTTCACGTTTTAGCATATCGAGGCTTTGCGTATATTCTGTATCATTTAATGCGCCAGATTGAAGCCCTTGAATTTGAGAAATTAACTTTTGGTCTGTTGATACATATGCTTTATAATAGCGAGGGACGATGGACAAAGCGGTTTTATATACTTGATCTGCTACGAGTTTTGGATCCGTTGTGTTTGCACGATATACAACAAATACTTCATCATCGGTAACGAGTGTAGCAGCGTTTGTAACGTCAGGAAGTTTGACTGTCATGCTTGTAATCATTTCAGCGACTTTCTCGCGATTAATGGCCCCTACTTGTTTGTTAGATACTTCATGCTTTTGTTTAGAAGAATAACCGACTCTTGTGAGTCTTGTATTTGTATTTTCCGTATGATACATGTCGTTTTTATTGGAAACAAGAACACGGCTTCCTTCTTCACGTTCCATTTCAGCTTTGTTCGCTGATTGGCAGCCTGCAAATAAGGAAAGAGTGAGAAGGGAAAGTAAAATTTGTTTTTTCACGATGTATCACCTCCTTCTCCATAGCATGTACTAATTTGCAATTTTTTGTATTTGAAATTGTTGGTTGTTATGCTTTGTGATACGATAAAAAGAAGAATGCTTAGAGAGGAAGTTAATGATGGAGCAAAAGCAAGAGCAAGAGATTCATGCTACGGTGAGCATTAATAATGTTCAGTACGAAGTAATTAAAAACTTTCGTGACGGTTTTAGTGAAGAAGCATTTAAAGAGCGCTATGCAGAAATTTTAAATAAATATGATTATATCGTTGGAGACTGGGGATATGAGCAACTTAGACTGCGAGGATTCTTTGATGATAGTAACCAACGTGCGACATATGATACGAAAATTAGTACGTTAACGGAGTATTTATACGAGTACTGTAACTTCGGTTGTGCACACTTCGTATTACGAAAAGTGAAGAAATAAAAAAATCCTCTTACAATTGTAAGAGGATTTTTTACATATTCTCGCTTATAAACAAATCGAGATATGATCGCCTTCAGAAAGTATTGCATTTGGTTTCATTTGTTGTCCATTTAATTGAATATCCCCATTTTTAATTTTATCCACAATGCGTGTACGGCTCCAGTCGGAAATATATGTGGATAAGGCTTTATCAATGCGGTGGGAACCGAAAACGATATCTAATACGATCGTGATTTCAGCTACGCCACTTTCTTTATGTTGCGTAATAGAAATAGTAGTACTTGTTTCTGTTTGATCTTGCTGAGTCATATCAATCGTTTCAACGTGATCAGTAAATGATTTATAAATACGCAGTTTTTGATTCCACGTATGATCTTTCGAACATTTATAAATGGCAAAGCGGTATATGTTTTTTCCATTGGCGTTATGCCTACGAATATTCGTATCAGTAAATAGGGTAGTACGTCCGCAATTTTTACAATATTTTTCGATTGTGTGTTGCTGATTTTCATATAAACTCCAAGAAAGTTGTACTTTCTGCATTTTCCTTCACCTCTTATAGTAGTGGCAAAGAAACGTAATACAGCTATTTGGATGTCTTGTAGTATGAAGACATGAGAAAAAGACAAAAATAAAAGGAGGTTCCCCAAAGAGGAACCTCCGTAAACATCATACTACAGATGCAATACGTTCCTTTGTAATGGGAATGGGCAGACTACTCCCTTGAAAAAGCGTGGTGCTTTTTTGAGAGTAATGCTATCCAATTGCTGGTCCATTACAAAGTAAATGTTGGCATACGTAGATAACGTCCTTTCTATCCAAATAGATTTATTCTTAATTATAACATAAAAGATTGAAAATTCGAAACTCTTATAGCGGAAAAACACCAGCTAAAATAGCTGGTGCATACGATAAATTATATAAGTTCAAATAAAAATGAGCGTAATTCTTCTGCAATTTCTTCAGTCATAGAAAATGCGTGCTCTAAGTAGCCTGGTTCGTTTAAATCGTCAGCACCGATAATTGCAAATTTATTACTTTGCATATCAAGTACAATTGTTTTACCGTAATGACGATCGGAGTATAAAAGCGCTAAATCATGACGCTCATTTTCTCCCATAAAGCTAACGAAACGAGTTTTTGTAGCGACAGTGTCGTCGTACAGAAAGAAACGTTCTTCCATACACATGGCTCCTTTATTAAATATCTAAGTTTAAGTGTGGTTTATGATCTAAATGGTGATGCGTTTTAATGAATCGTACTGTTCTTGTTTTGTAACGCATTACGATAGAGTATGTTTCAGCTAAATCTCCGCCAAGGAATTTAACACCGTCTAATAACTCACCAGCAGATACACCAGTTGCTGAGAAGATTGCATCATCCCCAGATACTAAGTCATCTAACATAAGAAGTTGACGAGGGTCTTCTAATCCCATTTCACGACAACGAGCTTCTTCTTCTTCGTTCATTGGAACTAAGCGAGCTTGCATTTCACCTTCAAGGCACTTTAATGCTGCTGCAGAAATAACACCTTCTGGAGCTCCGCCAATACCTACGAATAAGTCGATACCCGTTCCAGGTAGTGCTGTTGCGATTGACGCACCAACATCACCGTCACCAAATAATTTTACGCGTGCACCTTTTGCACGAACACGGTCAATAATATCTTGATGACGTTCACGTTCTTGAACGATAACCGTTAGGTCACGAATCTTTTTATTGTTAGCTTCTGCTACAATTTCAATTGTTTTTTCAATTGGATCATCTAAGCTAATTTTACCAGCTGCTTTTGGACCAACCGCGATTTTTTCCATGTACATATCAGGAGCATGAAGAAGGTTCCCTTTGTCTGCGATTGCAATAACTGCCATTGCATTTGCAAGACCTTTTGCAACGATGTTTGTACCTTCTAATGGATCAACGGCGATGTCTACTTCCGGACCGTTACCTGTTCCTAGTTCTTCACCAATATACAACATCGGTGCTTCATCAAGTTCTCCTTCACCAATTACAACTGTACCTGCCATGTTTACTGAATCGAACATATCACGCATTGCTGTAGTTGCTGCATCATCTGCTTCATTTTTCTTTCCGCGGCCCATCCACTGTGCGGATGCTAAGGCTGCTGCTTCTGTTACACGGACAATTTCTAGTGCGAGTTCACGTTCCAAGATTCCATTCCTCCAATTTCAAAAATCATACAAATATAACTATAACAAATAACGGAGAAAAGGTGAATTCGAAAAATTGTCGATTTTTTCAGAAGAAAGCGTTACAATTAAAATGTAAATGCTTTAATTTCCAGGTAGGTGACATTCATGTATTTTGTAGACAGAAAGAAAATAGAACAAATGCTAGTATGTTTAGAACGAGCAACAAGTACATTTCAAGAGAAAAAGATATATGAAACCGAGTTTGAATTTTACGCATTAGAGCGCATAGCCCATCTTATTATTGATACTGTATTAGATGTAGGAAATGCGATGATCGATGGATTTATTATGCGCGATCCAGGAAGCTATGAAGATATTATTGATATTTTAATGGACGAGCGAGTGATAAGTGAAGAAGATGGCCAAGGGATGAAAGAAATTATCCTTCTTCGAAAAATGCTTACGCAAGATTATATTCAAATGAATCATGATGAATTATATAAGACGATTCAAAAACATATTGCAGTGGTGGAAAAGTACCCAGCAAATATTCGCAGTTATTTAGAAAAGGAATTAGGACCTGTATCTGCATTTGTACCAGAATAATTATGCTTATAAGATCCCCAGAGAATACCTTTTGGGGATCTTATATTGTATGTGAGAAAGAAAAGGGAGAAGGGTGAAGTATGGGGGAAGCACGTACTACGAAAGACGAGATTGTACAATTGTTGAAAGTAAAGGGAGAGCACACAGTAGCTGAACTAGCTGACGTTTTAGAGATTACAGAAATGGCAATCAGAAGACATTTAAGTAATCTTGAGAAAGACGGACTCATTTATTCTAAGATGGTAAGGCAACATGTCGGAAGACCAACTTATTTGTATGGATTAAGTGAAAAGGGAGAAGATACATTCCCGAAAGAGTATAAGCAATTTGCGATTGATATGCTAGAAGATTTAGCTCGAATGGGCGATGAAAAAATACTTCGTTACGTTTTAAAAGAGAGAACGAAGCGAATGGAAGAACAGTTGCAAAAGAGAGTAAGTAATCAAAAGAATTTAGCATATAAAGTGCAAGAGATAGCAGCTATGCAAGAGAAAAATGGTTATATGGTTCAAATAAAGAGAGATGGAGAGAACTCTTTCGTAATTGAAAAACAAAACTGTCCGTTAAAAGAAATTGCAGAGAGATTCCCGCAAGTATGTGAAGATGAAAAAGAGATGTATAAGCGTTTATTTACGAACGCAGATGTGAAAACGCTAGCAAACATGTGCGAGGGCGATTGTAGTTGTTCTTACCAAATAAAAGAGAAAAAATGAACGTTATGGGGCGCTTTAAGGTAAAGCGTTTTTTTCTTTGGAAAAAGCGGGTAATATAAGAGTGGTATGATAGGTGAGAACGTTAGCATAGAAGGAGAGACATAATGATGTATAAAGGTTACTTAATTGACTTAGACGGTACGATGTATCGCGGAGAAGAACAGATTGAAGAAGCGAGCGACTTCGTAAAAGCTTTAGGAGAGCGCGGCATTCCTTATTTATTTGTTACGAATAACTCAACGCGTAAACCAGAACAAGTGGCAGAAAAACTTGTTCGTTTCGATATTCCAGCGAAAGCAGAGCAAGTATTCACAACGAGTATGGCGACTGCGAACTTCATTTATGAACGTAAACAAGGTGCAACTGTATATATGATTGGTGAAGAAGGTTTACACGATGCACTTGTGGAAAAAGGATTTGAACTTGTGGATGAAAATCCTGATTTCGTTGTTGTTGGTTTAGATCGTGACATCACATATGAAAAGTTAGCAAAAGCGTGTCTTGCTGTGCGTAACGGTGCAACGTTTATTTCCACAAATGGGGACATTGCCATCCCAACTGAGCGCGGGTTATTACCAGGTAACGGTTCATTAACATCGGTTGTAGCAGTATCGACAGGTGTGGATCCAATCTTTATCGGAAAACCAGAATCAATCATTATGGAACAAGCTTTAAAAGTTCTTGGTATAGGAAAAGATGAAGCATTAATGGTTGGGGATAACTATGATACAGACATTTTAGCAGGAGTAAATGCTGGTATGCATACGCTTCTTGTCCACACTGGAGTCACAACTGTGGAGAAGTTAACAGAATACGAAGTTCAACCGACGCAAGTTGTGCATAACTTGACGGAGTGGATTGAGAAGATGTAATGAAAAAAGCTGTTCCAAACTTTGGAACAGCTTTTTTTATTTCGTTGTGACTAGTGTCGATTTTTGTCGGTAAGTCGATATATTTGAAAAATCGCCGATATAATCTGAGTTACGCCGATATATTTAGAAAATCGCTGATATAATCTGAGTTGCGCTGATATATTAAAAAAATCGCTGATATAATTTTATTAGAATGCACGATTCACAACGTCTTTTACTTCTTCAAGATATTGTTTACGCACATCATTATCCACAGAAGGGACACTTGTATAGAATGTATGCTCAAGTGTTTCAATACCTGTAAAGTCAAAAATACCAACATCCGCTGTTTTCTTCATTGCATCAAACATGCCGCCTGCTGTGTATGCCTCTTTCGTATTACCCATTGTAGATAATAACAATCCTTTTTTACCGCTTAATAACTTTTCAATGCCGTTTTCACCGTAAGCATAAGCAAATCCATGGCTAAACACACGGTCAACGTATCCTTTTAAAATAGCAGGAAGTCCCGCACACCAAACTGGATAAATAAATGTAATGCTATCAGCCCAAGAGATATGCTCTTGTTCTTCTTTAATATCTTCGGGTGTATTTCCTTGAGAAAATGAGATGAAATCGGAAGCGCCTAATACTGGATTGAAGTTTAATTCGTATAGATCGCGAACGCGTACTTCATGACCTTTTTCTTCTAATTCACGTTTTACCGTTTCTAAAATCGCATGGTTGAAGCTTTCTGTATTTGGGTGTGCATAAACGATTACATGTTTCATTGTTCTTCCGCCTATTTGTGGATATGTGAATAGCTATTTGTATATCTGTAACTATTATGGTTACTACTTTTATAGAAGTCAAGTAATACATATGTATGTATAAAAAGACGCTCGAAAATCGCCTTTTTATACCCCGCTCATACAAAGTACAAAGAAGACGAATAAAATGATAACAATACCAATGCCAAAGTTAAATACGAGAGTACTATCCATATATGTAGCCTCCTTGTTTGAAAGTAAAAAGCACTCTAGTTAAGAGTGCTTTTTTTATTTTGAATCTACTTTATAACTTTTAGAAAGTGATTCATGCGTGTAATGATTTACATTATTTTATGTATTTATACTTTGAAATGAGTAAGTCCTTGTTGGATATAGAAAAAAAGACACTCGTTCGAGTGTCTTTTAAGATGACAAAATGTGCCAATTGCTTGAGGTTGATAAGACGCTAATTTCCGTGTTAACGCCTTTTCTTTAATCAAGAAGTGTAGCAACAGCGATTCAAATAAATTGTACCATCTGTTTAATCGCGGTGCGTATGCAATTGTGCATATTATGATCATGAGGTAGGTAATGAACTGTGAATAATTTGAAGTGATTTATTTACGATTTCTTCTGCGGCATATATGCCGATTGCGTCTGTTTTTAAAATATGGGGTTGTAAGTTATCATGCATTGCCCCTAACTCACCATGAAGTGGTGCGAAGGCATGGTTCGCCTTTTCAAGCATGCATAAATCAAGTAAAGAATCCCCAGCTGTAATAATCGTATCTATTTGCAAAATTTCTTTTATATATTGCACGGCGTCCCATTTATTAATTGGTTTTGGTACAAAGTATAGCTTTCTACCTTGAAGTGAATGATTCCAGCCTTGTTTGTCTAACCAGGAAGTGAAAGATGATAATTCATCATAAGGAATGTTCTCCCGTTTAATAATGCAATAATGGAATAGATCATCGGCTGTTTTTTGTGATATAACCCAATCTTTATGAGCTATTTGTCCAAATTCCTTTAGTATGTCGTTTCTCTCTATACATTCAACCGATAGTCTTTCTTTTACTGTCCTGTTCCAAGTACCATCTTGTTTCCCGTTATGAAGGATATTACCGCCATTACTTGTAATGACGTATTCGGGAATGATTTCGTCTTGGAATAAAGCAATCCGCTGAAACTGCTCAATAGTTCTTGTTGTAACTGGGATGAAATGTGAGTGCAGTTGCAATTTTTTTAGTAGTGAAATGGTTTTATGTGATATGAAAGAAATTTCTTTCCCATCTAAAGTTTCAATGAGTTGAATTGATTCATCTTCTATAGGGGCACGAAACGATTTCCGGGAATAAATAAGCGTCTGATCAAGATCACTGGCGAAAATCATATCGTTTCCCTCTTAAGAGGCTTAATGAGCCCGCAACATGAATAAGCCATATTCTCATAGATTTCAATAGGGACATTCTTTTCTTTAGCAAGAAGTAAAATATGCTTTAAATCGGGATTGTTTTGCTTACGTATTAAAATTTTCCACGGTATTCTCCGGAGTAATACGCGAGTTGTTTCACCGACTCCTGGTTTAATTAAGTTAATATCGTCAATTTCAAAGTGATTTTGGATAGACTGTATATCTTTTAATCCTTGCCAAGAGGGATCAGTGTAAGTTGAAGTAATATAACGTAATTGATTATCTATATGAGAATGAACAGAAGGGAATAAATCTGTTACCTCATCAACGAAGAAATTTGATAAGTCTTCTTGCTCTAGCTCTTTATAATATTTAACACCATGAAAATCATTTGGACCGATATAGGTGTCATTTAGTATAGTGCGGCTAATTAGTCCAGAGACTGTTGCATTTAAGCAAGCGCTAGGAATAAGAAAATCTTCACGTGTACCGTAAATTGAAGTACAGTAACCGGGATCAGCAAGTACAGCCATACAATGAGAAATGTGTGTATTATTTCGTTCGTTAAATGTGTGTACTGCATATTCTAATTCTTTTTTTATTGCACCTTTTCCAGTCCACCCATCAATGAATTGAATTGTTTCTTTAGGGTGATGTTCCAAAATATAATGGAGTGCATTTTCATCAATACCGCGTCCGCGAACAATAGAAATACAATAGTGAGGTACATCAAGGTTGTATTGATAGCGTATGTAGCGTTTGATAAGAATGCCAATAGGTGTACCAGCACGAGCTAATGAAACGAGGGCAAGGTTAGTTCCTTTAGTTTGTATAATCTGTTCGGCGACAACTCCAACAGCGATGGCTAGTTTGTGTTTGTATTGTTGCAGGGAAGAAAAGAATAAATCCATATATGCTTTAGATGGTTTATATTCCATTGGTAACGTTTCGGAATAATGTGTGCCAGCTTGAATTGCTTGTTCTCTAGTTTCCGTGGAACTTTCTTTCATTAAATTACTAATATCTTTTAATAGAAAAATAGCATCATTTGGATCATAACTACTAATATGAGAATTTACTTTTACCATAATTATCAACCTTCCTTTTCTATGCTATTTGAAAATGAGACGATATGAATAAAAGGAATAACTGTTTGTAACTGCTGTAGAAGAGGAAACAGGGCTTCTTCTCCTAAATCACGCTCAATAAAAACAAATACTTCATCGTAATCATGAGGTGAAATATTATAAAAGTAATTTGTAATAGTAGAATCTTCAGGACTTGGATATGAGAAATGATTATGAATGGCATAGTTCACATCATTTGAAACAGGATGGATAGGGCTTCTCGTTGTAGATTGATATAAAATATTTTCACCCATTTCAGCAGCAATTTTCATTGGGATATACATAAATTCACCCGTTCCGAGACAGAGTGTTCGTTTTCCCATTCTTTCTCTTTTTAAAGCTTTTCCTGCTTCTTGAGCGAAAGAATGAATGTGCTTTTGTTCATATGCTGAAATGCCGAATCGCCCGGTATATTTTATATAATTTAATGTATAGGGTGATGTTGGGCAGATAAGGGTATGCTTTTTGAAATCAGGTTTTGTTTCTTCAATTTGAATATCTGTTTTTGAAATATTCAATGGTTGGCCAGTTGTATGAATACTGCCTTCTAATAAAGAAATAACATGAATCTTAATTTGAAGTTCTTCTTCTAATTGTTTAAATTGTTTTCTATTAGTATGAGAACGCCAGTCTAATAAAGAAGCAATTATATATTCTTCTCGTGGGAATTTATTTTGAATAGATCTAATAATATTTAATGCTGTTTTTCCTGTTGTCATCTCATCATCTACGAGAACAATTGGATTGTTGTTTTGAAAAAAGCTTTCATCTACATAACAACGGTGCGATGTTGCATGAGAATGTTCTTCCTCAAATGTAATGACAGATTCTAGGTGGGGTATCGATTCCCTAGTTGTATGTACATACTTTGCATTTTGAAAGCATTGAAACATAGAATGACCAAGTGATGTCGCTGTTTCAGCGAATCCGATGAACAAAACTTCTTCTTGCAGAGGATATTGATAACGAAATACTTCCTCTGGGATTTCATCAATTTCTAATGAAATGAGATTTAAAATTTCTTTTTGAAATGGATGAGAAATATTATGTAGTATTTCCATATATCTTGCAGCGAGAGCAACTCCACTTGATAGAGAGACTGCAGGTTTAATAGGAAGATGCTTTCCAAGGATTGTACTCACAAATAAAAAACTACGTTTCTTATTTATTCTCGCAGCCATTTGAAAAAGATTGTCTAGCGCTAAATTATATGGATTATCACGTACTTCTACATGAACTTGTATATTATTTAAAACGTTATACGTGTTGCTTTGCTTTTGCAATAAGGAGATCGGTGAATTGTTTGTTTTCATGTAGCACCCCGTAAATATTAGATTTTAAAATGGTTTTGCGAGCCCAGCCATAATGAGGTTTTACTTCATTCATTTTGTTAGAAAAACTGCTTTTTAGCACTCCATTATACGTATCTGCATTTTGTAAAATTAATCTTGCATCTAAATAATCTTCCATTGTGACAATGTGCATTGCCTGTACAACTTTAATATGAGATGGGTGAATAACTGTCTTTCCGATTAAGCCATTTGCATGGTCAAGTGATACCTCTTGAATAAGCCCTTCTTCATGATCATTAGAAAAATATTCCCATACACATCCTGAAATAATATATTCATTTGTTGCCCTTGAGAAAACGTTAATAATGTCTGAAATACAATCACGGACAACAGTAATATGATAGATAGGTGTGTATTTATTGCGCCGAATACTAAATATACTTGAAAAATCAGTAGCACCAATACGTACATTTAAGATGTAATCGTGATAAGAATCTAGTAAATCCTTTATTTGTAATAATGATTCTGCCCGTGTTTCCTTATACATAATTTCGGGTGATTCTAAAATCGGCATGCCATATAGCGATAATGAGTATAACTCGTTTATATATGCAAGCTGATCGATATAAGTCTTTCCGTTAATCGGTGTGAATTTTGGAAAGACAAAACCACATAAACAATGAACAGCACTACCTAATTCAGTAACAATTGTCTTCATTTGACTTGGCTGTCGAACTCTAATAAAAAGAAGTGGGATGTCTGCTTGATTTAGTATGTTGGCACTGACTAAGTTAGCGATTTGCTGTATTTGAACGACGATGTTTTGCTCTGCAAGTTTTACTTCCTCATCGCTTATAGCGTCCTCTAGACAAAGAATAATTGAGATAGCATCCACATGTTTCCTTCTAATTATATCTTCCGCAATCGTTTCTTTCGTGCCAGGAGTATATAGTGTAGCGCCTAGTGCGTAAGCTAGTTGTTCTTTTTCTATATTTTTTGAAAAACTAAGAGGTTCTTTATAGAAAAAATTTTGCCGTTCTTCTGAGGAGAGATAAGAAAAGTAATTCAAATTGTCACCACCTTATTTATAATGATTCTGTTTAATCGTAACATAATAAGAAAAATCTTCCATTAAAATAAAGCGGTAAATTAAAAAAACATATTGAGAAAGATGAATTATAAGATGAATATCGAATATTGTTAATAGAAATATAATAGGGGGAAAGAGAAAGTGGATATACATAAGTTAACAGAGGAAGAAGCAAATGAGATAAATATGTGGGCGTACGAGGAACCATATAATTTATATAGTTTTTCAGGCGAGAAAGAAGTAATAAAAGAATTATTAGATGGAACTTATTATGGCTGTTGTGACGATCAAGGAGAGTTCATCGGCTATTTTTGTTTTGGAGAAAATGCACAAGTACCAGGTGGAAGAGATGCTAATTTATATGGTGGAGAAGATGTGATTGATATCGGACTTGGTATGAAGCCGGCGTTAGCTGGGAAAGGAATGGGGAAAGAATTTTTCCAAGCTGGAATAGCGTTTGCTGCTAAGGAATTTAATTCGAAAATGTTTCGATTAAGTGTAGCAACATTTAATACAAGAGCGATTACGTTATATAAAAATATCGGATTTAAGCAAGGGCTTATTTTTTTGAGCCGCGGAAGAGAATTTATGCTTATGGAATACGAAAGACCGTCAGCATGAAACTGACGGCCTAGAAAACATTATTATTCTGAGTGCTCAGCTCGGTGCGCTAAACGGCTTGATGCAGCGGCAGCGATTCCGCCAACGATATCATCAAGGAACGTGTGCACCTTTCCAGTTGATTTATCATTTAAGTATTCTAAAATACCAGGTTTTAATTTATCAATATATCCAAAGTTTGTGAAACCGATAGAGCCGTACACGTTCACGATAGAAAGTGCGATAACTTCATCAATTCCATATAAGCCTTCATCACGTTTTACAATATCTTGTAACGGTTCACTTAGCATTCCTTTTTCAGCAAGGACATCAAGTTCGATACCTGTAATCAGTGCGTTTTGTACTTCACGTTTTGATAGTACACGTTCTACATTGTAACGGCATTCTGACATCTCTAAATTTGGATGGTATTTTTTTTGAAGAAAATGAACAAGTTCAGCAATATCGTCAATTGTTACACCGCGTTCTTGTAATAGTTGTAATGCTCTTTCTTGTAGTTGATTTGATTCTTTCATGTTTATCACCTTTTTTTCTTTTTAGTATTTGTATACGTTTCGTTGCTTTATCATGTGCATAGGAATGAAAGGCGAGCACAAGCTCATATATATAAAGAAAAACCATAGGTGGCGACTGCGATGATTCAGCATATTTATGAGCATTATCACATGCATGTTAAAGAATTAATCCCCCTTGGCCCCTATAAAAGCTTTTGGATTCGCAACAAAATTTATGTACTTGTTCCAATTGGAGAAATGGAGGAAGAAGTACTTGTAGAGATGAAAAAGCTCAGTGATTATATGAACCAGCAAGGGGATATAACTGTAGCGACTTTCGTTCCGACTATACACGGCTACTATGTAAGTGAGATAGAAGAACAAAATTATTGCTTATTAAAAGGTATGCGCACGTTAGAACGACATGCTATGTCATTAGGAAATGAACTTTCTATATTCCATAAACGAGGTGCATTCTTTCCAGAAGAAATCGAGCAATTAAGCCGCATTGGTGAATGGAAAGCGTTATGGGAAAAGAGACTCGATCAGTTAGAAAAGTTTTGGCAATCGCAAGTGATGAACCACCCTACAGACGTATTCGATCAATTGTTTATTGAATCCTTCCCGTATTACTTAGGAGTTGCAGAAAATGCCATTCAATATGTTGTTGATACAGAAATGGATGATACGCCGCAACTAACGGATGCAGCGACAATTTGCCAAGAACGATTCACACCTTTATTATGGCATCAAACGAAGCGTCTCAAACTCCCTTTTGATTGGGTGTATGATCACCCAACTCGAGATATAGCAGAATGGATTCGCTATATGATGATTGAAAAAAAGAAAGACTGGGATCAAACAATCGTTCAATTTGTTACAGATTATGAACGAAATTACTCGCTGTCCTCATTTGGTTGGCGCTTATTATTTGCAAGGCTCCTGTTCCCGCTTCACTATTTTGAAACGGTCGAACGATATTACCAAACTGGAAACGAAGAACAAAAAAGCATATATAGAGATCGCTTAGAAGCCATTTTACACGATGTGAACCGCTCAGAGCAATTTATGAAGCATTTTTATGGCTCACTTCGTTTACCAGTAGATAAGCTCGGGATTAGAAAATTAGATTGGCTATCTTAAAAATATAAAAAAGAGACCGAGTGAGGTCTCTTTTTTATATACCACAATTTTATGTAATACATTATGCCCCTACCTGCTGATCTGTACATATATTTAAAACGAATTGATGCCTTTCGAGCTTTTCATTTACTTTACCCAATAATTCTTGCTGGATTTCTTTAAATAAAAATTGATAGCTTGTATTCCATGTTGGTATAACGGATGAAAGGCCTAATAAATACTCTTTTTTCTTTTCTAGTTCTTGAATTGTTACAAAAGTGTTCCCCATTTTTGGCATCTGTCGTCCCCCTATGTTTTTTTACTGTATATGTGTGAACGATTCACTATATAGTATTAATTATCGCATTTTTTGAGAAGGATTTCCAATTTTGTTTTATGATGTTAACGGATAAATGTGATTTGAATAAAAAAAGGAGACCAAATTTGGTCTCCTTTTAGAAGGCGATTCTGAACGAGCCGCTTCCGCTTTTAGATTAATATCCAGCTCCAGCGGCTAAAATGTTCGGTGGCTTCGCTTCTTCCGCCGAGGCAAAAAGCGCCTCTATGTCAGAAGCTCCATCCCCCTCACATTTTGAGCGAGCCGCTTCCGCTTTTAGATTAAAATACTTGTTCTACTTCGATAACACCTGGTACTTCTTCAAGTAACGCGCGCTCGATACCAGCTTTTAGTGTGATTGTAGAACTTGGGCAGCTTCCGCATGCACCCATAAGGCGTAGTTTTACGATACCTTCTTCAATGTCTACTAATTCAACGTCTCCGCCATCGCGAAGTAAGAATGGACGTAATTTATCTAATACTTCTAATACTTGTTCTTGCATATGTGGGTTTTCCATTTTTATCGACTCCTTTCATCAGTTTTATTATAATCAAGATAGAGGGGAAAATCTATTTTTTCTCTTCTTGTTTTATTGTCGAAATATTGTATCGTGTTTTTTCAGTATAGGGGTATGGGATAAGATTGTAAAATGATGTGCTTATGTAATAAGACATCTGAATATACTGTTGGAACAAGAAGTGGGGGAGAAGAAATGGTTAATGTTCAAGTGTATGGGACGAAAGTAATTTGTGCGAGCTGCGTCGGAATGCCATCTTCAACAGAAACGTTTGAATGGTTACAAGCGGCAATTGGTCGTAAATATGAAGGACAAGAAAATAAATTTAATTTCGAGTATATTGATTTCCAAGAAGAACAAGAAGATGCAGATAAAAAAGCATTCGCAGAGCGCGTAGTGGAAGAAGATTTATTTTATCCGGTCGTTCTTGTAAATGGAGAAATTGTTGGAGAAGGAAATCCTCGTTTGAAGGATGTTTATGAAGAAATCGAGAAATATTTATAAAACAAGAAGTCTTTGCGAATTTGCAAAGGCTTTTTTTATTGGAGGGATAGATATGAAAAATGGAGTGAAGCATGCGTTACCAACGGAAGTACAACAGTTAATGGAGCGGTACACAGTAGAATTAAAAGAAATTTTTTTAGATGAAAAAATAGTAGGGGTATATATTTACGGCTCCATCGCACTTGGTGCATTTTATGCAGAAACGAGCGATGTTGATTTTGTTACAGTGATAAGTGATTCCGTGAATGAAGCTGAAAAAAAGCAGCTTGTGGAACTACATAAGAAACTTAGTGATAATACGCTAGGTAAAAGAATGGACGGTATGTATATTCCGCTTGCTGACTTAGGGAAATACAATGATGAAATGAACGAGTACGTGTATTGTGCAGATGGTAAAGCTAATGTTGGTCATTGGGACATTAATGCGGTCACATGGTGGACGTTGAAAAATCAAGGCATTACAGTTACAGGAAAAGAAGCAGAAGATCTTCCGCTGCAAATACAATGGAATGATGTAGTAAATACGATGAAATACAACGTAGAACAGTACTGGAGTGAAAAGGTGAAGAAGCCATATTTATTTTTTATAGAAGAGTGGGTAGAATCAGCTGTCGTTACGATGGGACGCATTTTATATACACTAGATTATAAAACAATCGTTTCAAAAGATAGAGGATTGCAATACTTGTCAGAACGTTCAGCGGAAGAATGGGAGCTCTTATTAAAAGAAGTAGCGAGAATACGGCACAATCCAAAAGAAAAGCGAATGCTCTCAAGGTGGAGAAGAGCAGATATGACGAAGAGGTACTTACTGCATTTAATTGAGACGTGTAGAGAGAAATGGTAGGGACGAAAATGGACAATACAGTGGGGTGTATTGTCTTTTTTTATGTTGAATTTGGTATATAATGGTTTAAAAGGTTTAATTATACTGGAGGGGATAGGATGAATATAGAATTAGCTACATATGAAGAAAAGAATGAACAAATGAGTATGCGCCAAGTAATTAGCATTCTATTAATTATTTTTGGGGTCATGCATGGAATTGGTTTTTTGAACCTTTTATATGATTCTTCCTTATATCCATGGTATGTAGATCATCTTATTCCACCTTTCACGTTTTGTATGATTATCGTAATGTATGCACCGGCAAGAAATTGCTGCTTACATTTAATAAAATCATTACAATTCAATAATTTTAAACACTATGTAACGATAGTAATGACAGCGATTGTAATGCTTATATATCTTGCAATATTAAATTTAGTTTTACCACATGGGATTGGTGTGGACGAGTCTAGTATAGTAATAAAGCCTACTAAAAGTGAAATCATTTTATATGTAGTTGTGCTCACCATTTTTGCACCGATTTGGGAAGAACTTTTATTTCGGGGGATGTTTTTTACGAAATTATCCCAGCGCTTTTCTGCACTTACTAGTGCCGTTATAAGTGCTTTCATATTTACTTTTGGCCATCCCCTTACAGTAGGTAGTATTTTATATATTTTTGGTATGGGTATATGTTTAGCATACACATATAAGAAAACGAAGAATTTACTCGTTCCAATTGGGATTCATTTATTAAATAATTCGTTTTATTTATTAGTAAATTTTCAACTATAAAAAGACGCCTTTTAAAAAGGAAGTCTTTTTTATTTTGTAGTAGATAGAAAAGTATTTACAAGTATTGTGTAGAGGAAAGATAATAGAAAAAAATATGCGCATGGGGGAAGATGATGAGTAAATATAAATTACATATAGATAAAGAACAACTATGGAAAGGCTGCGTTTTAAATTCGATTGCCCATGCAATTAATGTAGCGCATTGTCCAGATTTCTCACATGAAAGTTCATGGGATGGATTTAACTATAGTATGCAAGATAGCCAAGGCGGACAAGGGACAATTACGTTTCATCCGAATTACACGATTGTATGTCTTCAAGATGTGAATAGCGAGAGAATTGATGAGTGGATTGATGCGAAAAATTATTTTGAAGGGGCACCTTCGGAAGTAATAGATATTGCGAAAGAAGAAGCACTTCAATACGTATTAGAAGAAGTAGAAGGCGAAACAGTTCCTTTGATTACAACTGCATTTTGGATTGAGGATAGCGGTGCGTATTCAATTGATTCATTTGAAGAGATGGAAGAGCACGGCGGATTCTTATTAGAAATTCCATTACTTGATACAGAATCAGCAATAGAAAGACTGGAAGAAGAGTATGAACTGACAGAGGAACAAATAGAGCTTTTACAACTCGTGTATAAGAAAAAAATCCAAAGTCCAAATGAGGAAATTAAGTTGTCTAAAGAAGAAATAGCAATGATTGGAACGGAAGATAGCGAAGGATTGGAATTTAGTAAGGAGTCATTTGAAGAAATGAATATTACTTGGGAGTTGTAGGGGAGGATAATATGTTTCCGATTGGTGATCAGCCGAAGATTACGAAAGACTTAGCAAGTATAGCTGGTGAGTTAGAAGAAGTAGCGATTGAGGGGAAAACAAAAAATATAGAACGATTAGCATCTTTGCAAGTTAAAAAGTTATGGGTGTTCACAGTAAATCAAAAGCAGTTTGATCATATTCTTACGTATGTTTGTCCTGATATATTATACGTTTACGAAATGAGGGTCGAGGATTTAAGTAGCCTTCAGAAATTGTCTAATTTACAACAGTTATATATGTGCTGGAATACAAAAGCAAAGATGTTATGGGATATTGAGTATAATAAAAAACTCAAATCCTTACTAATTGATGATTTTTCTAAGTTAGAAGATTTAAGTGCTTTAAGTAAGTGCACACAACTCAATACCTTCTATATGGGCGGTGGGATAAATACAGCGATGAAAGTACAAACTTTAAAACCACTCGCTGAATTACAGCAGTTGCAAAAGCTTACTATGATGAATTTAAAGGTTAAAGATGATTCATTAGAACCGTTAATGCAATTGAAAAATTTAAAGGAGTTAAGCTTATCTAATCAATTTAAGGTGGAAGAGTATGCAAAACTTTCTGTAGCATTGCCATATACGGTATGTGAGTCTTTTAAACCTTACGTATATATGGGCGATGCAATAGATGGGAAACATATAATGGTGACTGGGAGAAGAAGGCCAGTCCTTAATTCAAAAACGGATACTGTGAAGATGCAAAAATATGAAGAACAATTTAAAAAATTACAAGAAGAATATAAAGCACTAGTAGAAAGTACAATGTGAAATTACATTGCACTTTTTACTAGTTTTTTCATATACATATCAACTTCATGAAAGAATATGGGCTCTTTTTCCTCGGTATTCAGATGCACGGCGCAATGTAAATATTGCTGTAAGTAGCGAGTAGCTTGTTCGTACTGTTTTAATTTGTAGAAAGAAAAACAGGTAAGAAGTAGAAACGCTTTTTCTTCTAATATTGGAACGACAGCTAGTACGGGAGTAATGGAATGCATATTTGTTTCCACTAAATTTTCATAAGATACCCACGTTTGAAACCAGTCGAAAATAGTAGAAAGGTAATTCGGAATTTCGATAGTTTCATGTGAAACATTATGCAGAGGAAGTTAATAATGGACTATTCATTAGTTGTATAAGTGGAAATATGTTTGAAATAGCAGAAGGCTAATTTGTGAGTTTTCTTAAGTCGAGATGTTTGTTTTAAAGTAGTAGTATATATTCACTAAAAAAAATGTATAAAAATGATTTTGATGCATCCTTTTTAGTGAATATATAAAATAATTAACTTAGTGTATTAAAGATATGATACATGATTATTTTAATATATTTAAAAGTAAAATGAAATAAGAAACGGATAATTGTCGGAATATATTCGATTTCCGTTCATTTTTATGAAATATGTGTACTTTTTGTTAGATTCCTTCATTTTGTCCATATACAATAAATGTATATAGAAATAAGAAAAGGATGATGTACGTGAAGGACACTGTTTTACAAGAAACGATTTCTCCACAAGAATTACATAAAGTTGTTCAAAAGAATACAGCTTATTATGATTTTAAGTGGGGTAAAGTAGAAAACCCTGCGCAAGGGAATACATGGAATTGGGTAGCCTTTTTCTTCCCAACCTTTTGGTTAGCTTATCGCAAAATGTATAAGTTATTTATTATATTTGCGTTATTGGCTATACCTAGTATAGTTATAACCCCTTTTATAGATATTCCAGAGGGGATTTATGTAACATTTAGTTTAGCTCTTCAATTAGGAATGATGATATTTACTGGATGGCAAGGAAACCGTTTATATTATAAGCAGGCTGTTCGTGTTTTTCGTAAGGGAGAAGATGCGTCTGATCATGAGAAGGCGTATTTCTTACAATCTAAGGGTGGCGCTAGTGTAGCTGGTATGATTGGTTTACAAGTTATAGTCGGGATTGTGTTTGGCGGAGCTATGCTCGGACTTTCTCTTTTACCAACTGAGCCGAATATTAAAAACGTTGTTCGTTCAACTGGTGAAGGGGTTACTTTAGAGATTATGACTGATAATCCAACCTGGAAGTTTGTGAAGAAAGAAAAAGATTATGATGTAGTAGAGTTTACTGGTTATGATTATACAGAGAAGAAAAACGTGAAAATTAAATTTGCTGTTTATTTCGATGAAGATTATTTCGAGTGGCAAGAGGTATATGAAAATAATAAGAAGTTAAGTGAAGAAGAAGTAGAAGAATATCAAATTTATATTGAAGAAAATAATTGGGGTTTCTAGAGGGAACTCGTTCATTTTGAAAAGAAGAATCTTGTGAAGGTTCTTCTTTTATTTATTAGGGGGAGAGAAATGATTTCAGCATTAATAGAAGCTCTAATAGGATCTATTAGTTTAAGTACGGGTTTACACACGAAAAAGATTGATGCTAACATACTTTACTTGCAGCAGTATGAATGGTTTCGAATCATATATGAAGACGAGAAGTATCGAAAGTTATTTATTACGAACTACAAAGTTCGCTCATATTTACAAAGTAAGTTAAGAGTTCGATTGCTCGTAAAAAATAAAAATGCACAACGAAGATTTTTAAAATTAGTAGAAGAGCAAATAGAAAAACGGCATACGAATTGAAATTTTGTAAAATACAATAAAAAATGAGAATTTGAGGTAGGCTTGTCAATAACGTGAGACTATGGCACTATAAAGAAATGCTATACAAATTTTATTTATCGAGATGTAAACATCAATTTTGATTTTTACGTATAAATAATGAACGGAGGAAATGAATTTATGGCTACTTTACCAAATTGTCCAAAATGTAATTCAGAATATACGTATGAGGATGGCGTTCTTTTCGTATGTCCAGAATGTGCTCATGAGTGGGGCCAAGACGCAGAAGCTGAAAATAATGATGGTGCAAAAGTTGTAAAAGATGCGAACGGAAACGTTCTTCAAGATGGCGATGCAGTTACTGTTATTAAAGACTTAAAAGTAAAAGGAACTTCTTCAGTTGTGAAGATCGGTACGAAAGTAAAAAGTATCCGTCTAGTTGATGGCGATCACGATATCGATTGCAAAATCGACGGTTTCGGAGCTATGAAGTTAAAATCACAGTTCGTTAAGAAGGCGTAAGTAAATAAAAGAGGAGGCGAATTGGTCATCTCCCTGTCAAG
>NZ_QNUB01000079.1:0-2543 GCF_008042345.1 Bacillus sp. AR8-1 | reverse complement strand
AAGACTTTCTCCACAGCCTGGGATGAATTCTTTTTTTGCTGATCGGAAATTTTTAAAGTTACATAACTTATTCCTTAAATGAGAAAGGGTAAATTATACTTTTTTATACGAACTTAACAAAGAGTAATTGTTCAATTGATTTATTACTTATTTTCCAAAAAAATATAGTCCTTCCTAAATTTATTAGGAAGGACTATATACAAAACCCTGTTTAATTTCCTACTAAATGTAACAAATTAAACGATATTAATACCTGCACTTACAAATCCAGCAACTGCAGCTATTGGACTTGCTGCTGTTAATGAAACATACAGTAGTATTTTATCTCCAGCAGCTACTGGAATAGCTTCAGCTATGATACCTGATGCTGTAGAACCAATCGCTATTGCGGCAAATGCTGGTGTTAATAAAAGAGGTGCGCCTTGTACTGTAAACGTATTGCTTGCTGCAGGTGCAGTTAATATTTGTATTTGCACTTGAACAGGTGATATTGGAGCTAATGCAGCTGTTGCACTAAAGAAACCAGCTAATGACGTAATAACCCCTGCGCGTGGTGCTACAAATGCATAATCACCTACACCTAATGCTAATGTGATACTTGTTCCACCAGTTAAAGCTACTCCAGGCTGACTAAATCCAAATCCAAGAAGAGTTCCTGTATTAGCTATTAACGCGTTAACTAACGCAGATGGCGTTGTACCTGAAGCAAATGGAATAATAGCTCCGCCACCAGTTGCACCAGTTGCTCCTGTTAAACCTGTTGCTCCTGTTAAGCCGGTTGCTCCTGTTGGACCTGTTGCTCCTGTTGGACCTGTTGCTCCCGTTGGACCTGTTGCTCCTGTTAGGCCTGTTGCTCCTGTTACTCCTGATGGTCCTGCTGCTCCTGTTGCTGGCGTTGTTCCAGATGCTGCTGCTGTTCTTGACGTCCCCGTTGCCACGGGCAGGCCTCCTGCCTCGGATGCNNNNGCCTGTTGCTCCTGTTGGACCTGTCGCTCCTGTTGCTCCTGTTAGGCCTGTTGCTCCTGTTGGACCTGTTGCTCCCCTGTTGCTCCTGTTGCTCCCGTTGGACCTGCTCCGGTTCCGGCTGGACCTGTTGGACCTGTTGGACCTGTTGGACCTGTCGCCCCTGGAGTAGCGTTGATTAATTGAATTAATAAATTAAAAAGAAGTTGTAAAGTTGCAGGATCAACATTTGAGTTGCAGGATATAGGGATAAGATCTAAAGCGAAGAAGAATTGTGCAAGGGCGCTATAAAATTGTTGCAATAATGTTGACAATTGTCCTAAATTAGGTGCTGGAGATTGTAATAAAACTATAATACTTTGAGTTAATTGTTTCAAAAAATTAACTTCTGGAGAAGGTAATAAGGAATTTAAGAAAATTAAAAATTGATTAAATAAATCGAGTAACACTAATCTGTTTGCATTACTTGGATTTGCAAAAAATGCTGAAATAGCTGATACTAATGAGTTTAGTAAAGTAATTAATTGACTTAATTGTTCCCTAGTAATAGGAACTGACTGTGGATTTTTACAACAATCTGGAGTGAAAACAATCGGATTATCGCAGTGGTTATGACCAAAACAATTATTATTTGTCATTTATGTCCTCCTTACTTGTTTTATATTTGAGTTTTTCCTATTATAAGGATCATAAAGTTGTAAAAGAGTATGTGTTATATATTGGCTTAAAATAGGA
Organism: Bacillus sp. AR8-1; assembly: GCF_008042345.1. Classification (NCBI taxonomy): domain Bacteria; kingdom Bacillati; phylum Bacillota; class Bacilli; order Caryophanales; family Bacillaceae; genus Bacillus; species Bacillus sp. AR8-1. Next base: position 845 of record NZ_QNUB01000079.1, on the reverse strand, counting down.
AACATGAAATATAATTAAACTTGAAAACGTAATTTAATTATGTTCATGACTCACATATTAATTATATGTTTTTAATAATTGACTGCTTAGATTAAATACCTAAACTTAATAGTTTATTTTATTTTTCCACGTTTATCTCTTAGGTTCAAAGACACATATTAATTTGAATGTACTCAACAATTAACGGTGCCATTTTTTACATATAAATTTACATTATTTCTTTACTAAGATTGTGTTCTCTTTTTAAACATGAAGCCGTTTGTATTATAGAGAACTCTCATATAAAATATATTGAAAAATTCATTCTATATTTTATTCCAATACACTATGAAAAGGATTGAAGTTAAAATCCCTATCATTTAACCATTTATGACAGCTAGAAATTGAATGTACCTTTACTTAATTTTAACTATTTAAATATAAAACAAAAAGGACAGATTCCTTTTCATTAAGGATCTGTCCTTTTAATTAATAATGATAAATTGTAATATAATTGAAGATCCTTGCGATGGTGGTTGCGTATCCAATAAAGTTAATTTACCAGCACTCACTTCATATAATGGTTGTGGTTGCAGTATTCCGTTAACAAACAAATTAATATAAGAAACTTCACTAGGAGACAAAATATTCGTTGTACCATATTGAGGTATCCCGTCAGCATCTGTATATATAAGTTTCTCTCCATCTGCAAAAGTGTAATATAACAAATTGGTTGTGGTTATAGGACCAATGCCCCCAGTAGGACCTGTTGCTCCAGTTACTCCTGTCGGTCCCGTTTCTCCAGTTGCTCCTGTTGCTCCCGTTATTCCAGTTGCTCCTGTTATCCCTGTTGCTCCCGTCGGTCC
>NZ_QNUB01000078.1:0-2393 GCF_008042345.1 Bacillus sp. AR8-1 | reverse complement strand
CAGTTTTCAAAGAACTACTTAGTCGCTCATTTGCGACTTCCTTATGTTAACATCTTCGTTAGTTAATGTCAACTAAGTTTTTTATTTCGTTTGTCGCTTTCGATGTTAATGTCATCGGCGACTTGTTCTATATTACACTTCATTTGCATAATCGTCAATATGTTTTTTTAAAAACTTTATATTTTATAGAATACATTTACGTAATCAAATTATCTATTTACGCATTTCTTCTATAGTTATATACAAGCACCCCACAGAACTATCTATAGGGTGCTATTCCATCATAAAAGCTATTGTTCTTTTGATGGCACTGAACAACTTCCATCAGTACAAGAAAGATCGCTTCCACCATCTGCTGAAAGTTCCTGTAACTTCGGTGCAGGATTCTCTTCTTCCCACACTTGCTGAAGTGCACCAACAAAAGTTTCAAGTGGTTGTGCACCTGAAATAGCATACTTTTGATTAATAATAAAATAAGGCACTCCCGAAATTTGATATTGCTGAGCAATCGCTTCATCAATTCTAACATCATTTGCGTACGCATTTTTATCATTAATAACATTTAAAGCTTCTTGCTTATCTAAACCTGAGGCTTCAGCGATAATAGCAAGTGTATCCACATCACTTAAATTTTTCGATTCAGTGAAATATGCAAAAAGTAGATTCTCCGTAATCTCCTTTTCTTTTCCATGATTCTTTGCAAACTTCGCAAGACGATGCGCATCAAACGTATTCGTCGGCTTCATCTCATCAAAATTAAAACTTAACCCCATACTAGCTGCATGATTTCCTAGCTGTACGTTATTACGCTTAGCTTCTTCAATACTAATCCCATACTTTGATGCAAGCACTTCATTAATACTTGTTCCAGAGTAAACGGGAGTATTCGGATCCAACTCAAAACTTTTAAACTCAACTTCAACATCCTTCTTATGTGGAAATTGCTCTAAAGCCATCTCTAATCTACGTTTCCCAATATAGCAAAATGGGCATACAAAATCCGACCAAACCTCAATTTTCATATAAACACCTCATTAACATTTAGTTTTCAATCATTGTAGCACTGAGATTAAGGAATTCAAAAGTTTTTGCTCTATCTCCTTCATATAGTACATACAAAAATACACTTATAGCAGACTACCTAATTAACAAAAAAACGATAATCAAAAGGATTAACTATTATCCCTCCGATTATCGTCTATATAAATGCAACAACTTTAATTATGCCGGAATATACTTCCCTACGAACTTCCATACGGTATTCCAATATTTATTCGAATCTACTTTCTCCGCTTCTCCATGCCCAGCACCTGGAACAATTAATTCCTCTTTTTCTACTTTTGCAGCATTATATACTTCATCTAACATTTCAAAAGGAACGAATGTATCAGCATCTCCATGAATGAATAGCATAGGTGTTTTACTTTTCGCCACTTGTTTTACAGCTGAAGCTTCTTCTAAATCATATCCAGCTCTTAATTTTGTAACTGTATTTGCCGCATTCATAACAGGAAACTTCGGCAAGTGGAATAAATCTTTTAGCTGATAAGTAAATTCATCAATAACGGTTGAGTATCCACAATCTTCAATAATAACTTTAACATTAGAAGGTAAATCTTCTCCTGAAGTCATCATTACAGTTGCCCCGCCCATTGAAACACCAAATAGAGCTATTTCAGCATTAGGATCTTTCTTTAAGATTTGTTGAATCCAAATCAAAACATCTTTACGATCATGCCAGCCCATACCAACATAATCCCCTTCACTATTTCCGTGCCCACGAAGGTCTGGTGCTATGACATTATAGCCTTGTTCATAAAAGTTACGAATATATTTCGTCATTTCTGATGCTCTACCATTGTATCCATGAACCACAATTGCCCATTTATGACTAGATGATTCATTCATATATTCATAGCCTTTTAAATTCAATTTATCGAAAGAACGTATAGTTAATGTGTTAGGTTTATACTTCGATACGAAGTTCGCATTCTTTTCTTCATTTGTAGCCAATACATCTCCCGATGCATTTACCGTTTCTACTAAATGAGGATTATCTTGCAAAAATTCTTTTTCTTGTTTCGCATTCAACGCGTAGTTATAAAAATAATTCCCAACTAACATATACACGATTAATAGAAGGACTAAGACTACTATAGTAATTATACCTATCCTTTTCATATTATCTCCTTTTCTAACTTAAATCTTCTTATATTAAAGTACATCAAAAAACAACTGTACTATTTTAACACACCAGTGAATCTTATCTTTAAGAAATAAAATAGAAAATCTTAAATTACATATCAAAAATCACGAAAGAAATCGAATAAAACTTATATAAATATGTAATTAGCTTTGAAAAGAAGTTACAAAATACAAAAAAGACGAGTCAT
>NZ_QNUB01000077.1:0-4190 GCF_008042345.1 Bacillus sp. AR8-1 | reverse complement strand
GCCATTGTGATCCTCCTAAAGAACAGTAATTTATATTATACCGTATTTTTCGATATTATTATAAAAAGATTTTAAAGTGAATAATAAGAAAAAAATAAAGCCATAACTTCAAACATTAGTTTAGGTTCTATTGTTTGAATTTTTTGTTTTAGAAGGTATATAATCTGAAATTGAAAATTTTCCAAATGAATTACGATTTTTTATTTCTGATCCGACATCAAGTGCTTAATGAAATGGTATGAAAGATTATAGGCTAGTGATACGAGATTAAATAAGAGGAATTTGCGTGCTGCAAGCGTCCTAGCTCAGATTTCTACTAGAGAAAAGTATTTAGTTGGAGTTGGTATGTTAATAAAAAGCGGATGGATGTCGAAACTAAATATTCATGACATTAAGGACAAAGATCAGGAAATATAATTTGGTATTCTGGGAATAACCGGAGATCCGTAGTTAAGGTTGCATAGTATTTGTATTTTTTTTCTAATTTTCCAATTGTTGTTATGTGATGAGAACCTAATCCGCGTCGTACACTATGTTGAGAAAGAGTCGGCCCAATTTGTAATTTTCGTTTTTTCATTGCATCGTTCCATGGACTATAAAAAAATTTAAAAATAAAAGCAGGTTCCATGTAAATGCTATAAGGATAATGCTGTTGTTATGTGATGAGAACCTAATCCGCGTCGTACACTATGTTGAGAAAGAGTCGGCCCAATTTGTAATTTTCGTTTTTTCATTGCATCGTTCCATAAAAAAATTTAAAAATAAAAGCAGGTTCCATGTAAATGCTATAAGGATAATGCGAACCATGTCTCCCGACTCTATAGTTCCCGTGCGAATTATTGTGAATTAATCTACCGTTAAGATATAGTTGGTTTGGATTAGGTTGAATTATTATGCCGTGATAACGTTGTTTAACAAGCGGAGAGCTATATCTTGGATTAGTGTAGCCATGAGTCGGTTCATCAATCATCATAATCATTCTTATTGAAAACATATTGCCGCTCATAGTGTTAAGTGATTTGAAAAATTGTTCTTTATTATAACAGCACAGGAATTCTGTCGTATTCAATACCATTTTCCATCCTGTAATTTCTCTTTCAATTTCCATAACTTCTTGATCAACTAAATAAGCATCAAATTCGAGTGATTTTGAGTTTCGTATTTCCCAATTAGGAGCGAATGTTTTACAGATTTCAACTGAACGATCAGTGGATCCACGGTTAATAAGAATGCCATGATCAAATAGCTTTGTATGGTGCATTAACCACCATGGAAGTAAATATTCTTCATTGTAAAAATGAGAAATTAAAGTAGTCTTAATCAAAATCACCTCCGTATTTAACCTGCTTCTTATTTAATATGATATGGAAGGAAACCTATTGTTAGAAGGTTTCCTCTTAAAAGTTTTAAACCACATAGGGTATGTGGATGGATTAGTATATAAAGTAGTCTGATTGATAAAGAGTGGTATTAAAAAGTACAAAATCTAAAATGAGCATCGAATTAGTGTATAACGATTGAAACGGCACTGAAAACTAATAAAACAGCCATAATGATGTTAAATAATTGATTATGTTTTAATAAAAGTTTTTGGAACATGGAACCAAAAAGACTCCAACTAAATGTACTCAGTAAACCGACTATACCTAGAAATAATGAGAAAAATAGAAAACTTGAATATGAATTGTAGTAAGGGAGTATAAAAGTAGAGACTACTGTGAGTCCGAATAATATTCCTTTAGGGTTAACAAATTGAAGGAAAATACCCACTGTAAATAAGTTTTTATTATTTTTTTCATTGTGACCGGCACCGCCTTTACTAGTAATTATTTTAAAGGCTAAATATAGCATATATGCGACACCTAAAATTTTTAAAGGAAATTCAATTATAGGGATAATATTAATTAATACAATATTAAAGAAACTGCATAAAGAAGTGAGGATGAAAAAACCGAATGCTACTCCGAAGCAAAAGTTTATACTTCTCTTTAATCCATGTTGATTTGCGTATGTCATAGCTAAGAAATTGTTGGGACCAGGTGTGAAGCTACTTATAAATACAAATAACAAAAAAGAAAATATAGGCATTTCAAAACCCCCTATTTTTTGTGTGTTATAATGACCAAAAAGAACAATATAACGTGTGCTTTTTATTATACATAACGGTCGTTATATTGTATACAGTGTAGGAGTGTTTTTTATGGAAGAAATTCAACTTATTCTGGCAAAAAATTTAAAATCAATACGTGAAAAAGAAAAATTAAGTTTAGAAAAGGTCTCTCAATTAACAGGTGTAAGTAAAACAATGATTGGACAAATAGAAAGAGGAGATTCAAGCCCGACACTAACAACAATATGGAAAATTGCTAATGGTTTGAAAGTATCATTTACCTCTTTAATTAATAATCCACAGCCTGATACGAAAGTAGTTTTACGAAATGATGTTCAAGTATTGTCTGAAGACAATGGGAGATATAAGGTGTATCCCTCATTTCCTTTCCAAGATGATAGGAACTTTGAAATCTATATGGTTGAAATTGATACAGAAGGGAATTTAAGTTCAGAAGCGCATAAAGAAGGAACAGAAGAGTTTATAACGGTATTTGAAGGGAAATTGACAATTGACATAAATGATTGTCAATATACGTTAAATAATGGAGACTCAATTCGCTTTAAGGCGGATAGACCGCATACTTATACTAATTCAGGAAGAACATTAACTCGGTTAAGTATGACTATTTATTATCCAGCTTTATAAGCTGGCAATAATATAAAGAGTAAAAGTAAATGTGTATTGTTAAAACCATCTATAAGAGATGGTTTTATTTTTTGAATATAAAAAAAGACACTCAATTGAGTGTCAATATAGTATTGCTCTCGCGTATAGGATTGGAGATGTTCCTCAAATACATATTGAGATGGTCTGTAAAGAAGAAACAATCTTCATCTTTAATGTAACATCGACATGGGGGAAGTGTAAATTGATAATATATATACGGAAAATTTAGTATAGATGTTTTCTACTATGGATATAGTACAATTTATTTTTATTACGTAATCACTATCGTAATATTTATCAATTGAGTATTTAGATTGTTTATTATAAAAAGAATGAATCATTTTTTAATCAATTCGTATAATTGTAAGAGAGGCACCTGTTGATCCACCTCCAACTAAATTCACGACGGATAATATACCAAATAATTGTAGTGAAATTGTATTACCAGCATTTAAATTAGTAATTAAATTATTACTATAATTTGAAGTTGATAAAGCGGGAGAAAAAATAGAGCCAGGAATTGGCGTAGAAGCGTTTAATAGTAGTCTAGTTCCAGCAAGTAGAGCGGTTGTCGTATCAACTTGATAGGTTAAATGATATCTTCCAGTTACAGGAATTGTAAATACGTCATTTGAAGCGTTAACTGTAAAATTACCAAGACTTTGGTTATTTGAAAGTGGAATGTTTGTTCCTCCTAATATGACTGAAACAGGACCACCTGATGTATTATTAGCGAACATAGAGTTTGTTGTAACGATAGACCCAGTACTTCCGGTAGGCCCAGTACTTCCGGTAGGCCCAGTACTCCCGGTAAGCCCAGTACTTCCAGTAGGCCCCGTAGGTCCAGTAAGCCTGTAAGGGAAAATAATGTCAAGGGCCATTGACATTATTTCTTTTTTTCTAATTTCATTATTATCTTGAATATAAATCACCTCATCTTTTTAAATAAGAATGTAATAGATTTAGTACTTTTTAAATAGAATGATTAATTTATTATATTAATTAAAGCGGTTATAGCAACGGTAAAATGTTTAATATATGTAATAATTCTTTGGGAAGAAAAAAGAGAATAGTTATAAAGTTATTCTTTAATGATAGGGTCATAATGATGTGTATGAATTAAAAAACATGTGGAATGAGGTATTAAATTGAAACGCAATGACAATTTATCATTGAATAAGGGGATGATAGGCCCAGAAAATATTGGACCTACATTTCCGATTCTTCCACCAATTTATATTCCAACAGGAGCAACAGGACCGACTGGAATAACGGGGCCGACCGGAATAACAGGACCAACCGGAATAACGGGGTCGATCGGAGAAACGGGGCCGACTGGAATAACGGGGTCGATCGGAGAAACGGGGCCGACCGGAATAACGGGACCGACTGGAGCAACAGGACCGATCGG
>NZ_QNUB01000076.1:0-1163 GCF_008042345.1 Bacillus sp. AR8-1 | reverse complement strand
TGGTCATCTCCCTGTCAAGTAGACAGTAATAAAAAGAGTATTATGCCACGGCCTTTTCCCGATATTCTATCGGGGAAAGGCCGTGAAGTTTTTCTTGGAATCTTTCTGTATTATAAAATTGAATATATTCTTGAATTGCTTGGTAGGCCATTTCATATGTTTTTGGGCACACTAAATACAACTTCTCTGTTTTTAAATGTGAGAAGAATGATTCGATACACGCATTATCAAAACAGTTTCCACGTCTAGAATGACTACCGACAAATCCTAATTTCTCTAACTGTTTTGCGTAGGATTTAGATGTATATTGAAACCCTTGATCTGAATGGAAAAGGGGCTTAGTAGTTAATGACTTCCCTTCTAATTGACGTAATGTAGTTAAAACCAAATCTAAATCATTTCTTGAAGATAGCTTCCAGGCAACAATTTCATTGTTGTATAAATCTAACACAGCTGACAAATAGGCAAATTGTTCTCCGATTCGTACATAAGTAATATCTGTTACGAATTTTTGATTTTGCTTTTCAGCTTGAAACTCTCGATTCAAATGATTTTTAAATACCACAGATGTTTTTCTTCCATAAAATGGACGTTTTTTTCGAATGATAGATTGAATAACCAGCTCTCTCATAAGACGACGAACACGTTTATGATTCATTACCATTCCTTCTCGAGCCAAAGCACGAGTCATACGTTTATACCCATAGTAAGGGTGCTGACGATGAATAGATAAAATATGTTCTTTATGCCACATATCCCTTTTCTGACGTAAACGCTGCACGTTATGATATTTCCGCCATTTATAGTAGCCAGCCTTAGAAACTTCCGCGATTTGAAGCAACCATCGGAGTGGATAGGCTTGGCGTAATGAATCGATAAGAGAAAATCGTTCTTTCTTTAGGACCATTCCTTCCCGTGTAGATTTGGATTGCGCTTTTTTAAATACTCAACCTGTGCCTTCAAATAAGCATTTTCTTCTTCTAGACTATTAAAATTCTTTCGATTCCAGACACCACGTTGATCATCAAAGGACTCCCCTTGTTGCGCACGTTTTACCCACTCAATAATCTGGGCATCGCTCTTCACACCGAGTTGTTCACGAATTTCTCGCAATGATTTTCTCTCTTCTAATCGAAGACGAACTGCTTCTCGCTTTAGTTCTT
>NZ_QNUB01000075.1:0-8983 GCF_008042345.1 Bacillus sp. AR8-1 | reverse complement strand
TGGAATTTTCCTTGCGGATGGGACTCTACTATTCTTTTTTTAAAATCGTCGTATCTGGAGTCTTTCTGGACTTCTGAATGCAATTGTTTTTCTGTTTTCCATGTTTCTCTTATTTCTTTTGGTAGAGAGATGTATTTTTCAGAGAGACGAATATCATGTTTGGCGTTATTGATACCGGTTTTATATTGATACTCTTTTCCCTCTTTCTTAAACTTTTCTATCCCTTTTTCTCCTAAAACAATTTTTCCTGTACGTTCTTCTAAATATCCGCTATGACAAAGTTTTTTCAGGCGATCTCCTTTGATGTTATATTCTCTTTCCATTTGTTCTCTGGTAGCTGTTCCAGTTTTCCAAAGCATATCTATGCCTTCGATTTCTTTTGTTTTTAGAATCCTTATATGTTTTCGTGGCGCGGCCATAGGGATGCCTCCTGTCTTTGCTATATTTGTGTATTAATTTATTTGGGAAGACATAGCGAAGCTATGTATCTTTGTTATGAATTGTGTGTAAATGTAGACATGTGGACATTTACACATGATTCGTTTTTATTAAATAAACATTATTAAACAAATGTTTATTTAATTTCATTCAAAAAAGCGGAAGCTGAATTTGAATGAACCAATCTAATAGCAAAGCTATAGATTGGAGAATACAAAATGTGATGTGCAGCATCACATTTTGATCAAACAAATAAAAATGCCGAAGGGCAATTTTATTTGTCTTTTTCTAGGAAGCGTCAGCTGATCTAGAAAAAGACTCTGGACAGATGCGAAGCGTTCTGTCCAGGAAGTCCCGCAGGGCAAAATACGCCTGAAGACCATTCACTCGGCTTGCCGAGCTTGTTTTTGATTCAAGCGTAGCGAGAATCAAAAATGAATGTGTCTGACCGCAGGCATGGAAAAGCGTCAGCTTTTATCATGCCAAGGCAGGCGTATTTTGCCCTGCTTGAGTCTTGCCGGACAATGGACGGCGGGACGATCCGTAGAAGGCTCTTGAACTTACTGATTTGACGCCGTTATGGCGGATAAATCAGGCTCCCTGAAGGGGAGAATATGTACTTGATTATATATGATACCGAATAGAATCTGATTTAACTATATTATACAATATATTAATTTAAATATAAGGGATTTTGTAATAGGGGTACATGAGAGAATAGCTAGACAAGGGCTGATCACTGAGTCCGTAACGTTTATGCCGCGAAAGTCACTTGACCATGAGGGGCACCCTCATGCAAACTCATCAGAGGTGGCCCCAGAAGGGCGGTTTTTGCCCGCTGGGGTTATCTTTGGGAGTTTGAGGGTGTAGAGGCTCGTGGTCAAGTGAACCGTGGAATATAAAGTGTAGGACGGGACCCCCAGCATAGGGTAAAAACCAAAGATATTATCAAGTTTTAATAATATCTTTGGTTAAATAAGTAGAATTATTAATAATATTAATATTATTGAATAAGGTTAGTTTTTGCTATTTATATCTAAAAATAAAACTGTTTATAGGTCTTTCATCTATACAGATTATAACCCAATGAATATATAGATAAATGTACCAAATAAATTAGGAAATATGGAGGTTGAAAATTTATGTATCAAAATTGGTATTCAAATCCTTATTCTCATACTTACACGGATGATATGTATCGTGATTTCGCAAGTAAAATAGGGAGCTTTTTTACTATTTTAAATAATGTACCTATATCAGGGGGGGCAATTCCTGCAGGAACTCGTGTTTTTATTCATAATGTTGTACGCGATGCTGGAGGAAATGAAATAGTTACAATAGTATTCCCTCAAATGGGACCAGGTGGTTGTATAGCTCGTTCTACAAATGTTTACGGTTCTTCACTAGAAGCACCAGCTCCGATTCAGCAGATAATGATGAGGGATCAATACTAATAGAATAATCTATTAAGACTTTTAAGGTTTTAAAAAAGGAATTAATTTTATAGATTAACTATTCCAATTATCTTTTTGAAATATAGAAAATAAAAGGTTTTAGAAATTAAGGATATAATTTATATATATTTATGTATTTAATATTCATAGTTGGTTAACATAATGTCCTATTATCGGTAGCAACTATTTTCATAGAATCCCTGTATGTACAGGGATTCTTCTTTTTTTGTCTCGTCATCTCGTATACAGGATTTTATACATCGTTGATGTAGCGGGGATTTTAGGGATCCGTGCTATTTTTTTTTGCATAAAATCTTGTATAAATAAAAAAGATTTTGGTGTGGGTATTTGGATGTGATGAGTATTCAATTTTAAAGTTGGGTTTGTAATAGGAATTATATAAATTAACTATGTGAAGATTATGGAAATTAAGAGTTTGAAACAAGTGACACGTGAATTATTAGGAAAAAGGGTATATCATTGCTATAGCGAATATATTTTTTGAGGTGAAACGCTATGAAGACGCTATATAGTCCTAGTGATGTGGCAGAGCAATTAGGTATCCAATCTAGTACATTACGTAAGTATGCTGATGTACTGGAAAAAGAGGGTTATACTTTCATTAAAAATGAACGTGGGCATAGGAAGTATAGAGAAAGTGATGTAATGGTGTTTCGTAAGGTTATAAACTTAAAGAGCGACACAGACATGACATTAGAAAACGCTACAAAGCAAATAGTATCATGGTATCAAGGTATTGAAGTATTGCCATTGGAGCGACATGAAGTTGAGCGCTATGAAGAACCTGATTTGAACGCTACACCGCTACAGGAGATGATTCAAGAGCAAAAGGAAGTCATTGAAAAGCAAAACGAATTACTCCAGGAATTAACTAAACGATTAACGGAGCAAGATCAACGATTCGCACAAAGAGAATCAGAGTTATTGAGCGCTATACAATCGATACAGAATTCTCAGAAGCTTATAGCGACGAATTCTAGCGAAGACATAGCGAAGAACCAAGGCCGCGATGAAATGCTCATGCAAACGATTAGAGAAGTTCAGGAAGTTAAGAAATTGATTGCGGCAAGCAAGGATAAGAAATGGTATGAATTTTGGAAGTGAAATTTAGGGTCTAGAACACCTATGTAGGGAAAGTAGTTTATGATGAGGTGTATTCTTCATTTAAATTTATTTGAAGTTGGCCTCAGAAGGGTAGTTTATGCTCTCTGGGGTTATTAGGGTTTAGAGGGATCGTATATAGTGAAGTATACGACGAAATAAACAGTACATGATGTATAAGAAAGAGATAAATAATATTTAATAGATAGGAAGTTATATTATGAATACTGATAAATTAATAAATAAAATTTTACTTTCTTCTAATGATGATTTAATTGTATTTATAGATGAATATTTCATATGTAATGAAAAAGTAGATGATTTTTCACATATGAAGGAAAGAGAGAAAGATTTATTGAAATTAGATGAGGATGTTCTTAATTATGCTCTTTTTAGACTTGAAAGTTTAGAAGAAATATATGATAGTTCTAAAGGTTCAACAGCAGGAACTAATTTAATGGGTGTAATTTCTGCTTTCTTTTTGAAAGATTATGTACCTATATTTGTTAATCCTAAGCTTTATCCAAATTTATATATTTTTTGTCAGTTAGGTATCTTTATGATAGTTATATATTTCTTAAGTAAATTATTAAGAAATATGGATAAAAAGAGTGGAAAGAAATCTAAAGTAATTTATTTTAAAAAATTGTTAGAATATGTATTAAAAGAAAAAACGAAATAATTTTTATGGTATACATAGAATAAGGGAATTCAGTATAGATCAGTCTACAAGTATTTTCTTGCTATATATGTTTATATATTTAAAGAGTCATTATATATTTATATATTTTATTGTTGTAAAATAAACTTATAACGTACCCGATACAGAAATAAATTGTATCGGGTTTTCTTCCCGTATACTTTTTATTTTTGTATTTTGTTTGTTAAAAATATAAATATTAAAAGAAACGGGGTTAAAACATGAGCAAGCGTTTTTTTGTTTTATTGACAGTATTATCAGTTTTAGGAGTGTTAGGTTTAGGTATTAATGATGGAACTATTGTTATTTTAATTAATTGGGGCACTTTTTTGTCAGAGTTAATTAAAAATGTTGTTTATGGAGCTTTGGTGAATTGTTTGTTTTTTTGGTTAGAGATTCCTTCAAAGTTCTTCTGTAAAAAATAAAGGTAGGTACTCATTTAATTTCCTAACGTTTTTATCTTTAGATGTTAGGGGGTGATGAATTAATGGAAGATTGTATATCAAAATCATATAATTATGGTTTTGACAGGATTTAGTACCAACAATAATATTTTATAATTTTGAGTAGGAGTACGTTATATTTTTATTTAGCTCATGTTTTACCCTTCTTTGCCTATTTCTGGACGCCAAGAAATAGGCTTTTTTTTGCTTATTTTTACAACTTTTTGAATGTATACTTTTTCTATATAGATTGAGGGTATTAGAGAATTTCTTGAAAAGTCAATATTTAAGGGATAATGAATGTAAACTAATATTTATTAGTTTACATTGAAGAATAAGCAAAAAATCCTGGTTTTTAGGGTTCTATTTCTTATTTTGATAATATTTGTATCTTATTATAGTTTATATATTTTATAATTAATTTATTGAAATTTATAGTTAAAAGGGATGATTGGACATGACAGTAGAAAAAGAAAAGGTAACTAGGCGGGTTGTTTGTAGGAAATGTAAATCTGATCAAATAGTTGGTAATAAACGTGGTTATAATTTTAAAAGGATGTTTTTAATTTTGTTTCTTATGTTAGCTACACTTATAGCTGGAATAGCTTCTATTGGGAATATAATCTCTCCTCTTTCTGGTATAGCCTTACTTATTACTTGGTTTATTATGCTCTTAGGGGCACCTATAACTTTATTCAGTGGATTTATTGGTAGAAAAAATATTGTCAATGGTTGTATGAATTGCGGACATACATGGATGCCTAAAAAATAGAATATGTATAGATCAAAAGGCAAAAAGACAGCAATAAATCAGCTGTCTTTTTGCCTTTTTTGAGTGATAAATGAATGTAAACCTTTAATAAAAAGTTTACTTTCAAAAAATGATAATAACAGTTTGATTATTTAAGGTGAATTTAAGATTGTTTTTGTAGATATTCTTAATTTATATATTATAATTACGATATTGATTTGTATTTATGGAGGATGTTATAGAATGAACTACAAAAAGGGTATTATGATAGGTCTATTATGTGTATTTGTGTTTTCATTAGGTGGCTGTGATTTTTGGGACGGATTTAAAAGTGGATTCAATACTAAAATTGAAAAAGTAGAAAATCAGGAGAAAAAATAAAATTTTTATAGATGTTTTAAAGAAAAAAGACGACTTATTTAATGTCGTCTTTTGTTTTTATTGAAAGTAAACTTCTATTCAAAAGTTTACTTTCAAGACCACTAAAAAAGAGTCTTGTTTTTATGAGATTCTTTTTTTAGTGGTTGATAATATTGTATTAATTAAATATAGAGGATAATATTTAATTTATTAGTTTTATTTTGATTGGTTGAAGATTAGGATTTAACAAATGTTGATAAATAAGGGGTTTTTAAACGTATATAAAGCTTTTTGACATATTGAAAACAGCTTTTATAAAGATATTTGCTACCATAAACAAATCACCTTGAACTATTTTTGATGTAGAAGGAGCGAGCGAAATGAATCTTAGTAAACAAATTAAAAAATATCGAGATAGGGAAGGGTTTTCTCAAGAAGATTTAGCTGAAAAAATTTATGTTTCTCGTCAAACGATTTCAAATTGGGAAAATGAAAGAAGCTATCCTGATATTCACAATTTATTGCTTCTAAGTGTTCTTTTCGATGTTTCTCTAGATGACTTAGTTAAAGGGGACGTAGAAATGATGAAAAATAATCTTCAGCAAGTTAAATTTAATAAGTTGGGTCAGGTAATGGCTATATTTTTGATTTTAGCTGTAGGATCAATAGGATTAGCAATTAAATATTTTGGTAGTTTAGGTTTAATTATTCCATTTGTTTTTTGGGTAATTGCTATGACAGCTGCTATAAAAATTGACATAATTAAGAAACGTGAAAATATAAAAACATACGCTGAAATTGTTGCTTTCATGGAAAATAAAGATGTGAATGAGGAAAGAGACAAGCGAGATAAGAAAAAGTATATTATTCAAAAAACGTTGATTGTTGTAGGGGTTTCGTTAGTTTCGGGAATTATTGCTCTTTTGAGTTTTTCGATATTTTTATAAAAAAAATAAAAGAGCCTCAATAAATGAGGCTCTAATACAATCCAATATTATACTCTATTATTTCATATGACCTTCGTAAATACCAATTCCACCTTGAATAGACTTTAAATACCAAATAATCGTTCCACCACAAACATCTTCTGTAAAACTAGAAGCGTATTTTCCACCTGGGTTAGTCACAGTTCTTTTCTATTTAGTTATAACAAAAAAAGCCAATCATGATATAATTGAATTGTCGAGAAACAACTATAATGAGAGGCTTTTTATTCTTATAAAATTCTAATTACATAATAGCATAAAAAGAGCCTCTGTACTAGTTGTAAATACTAGGAATGAGGAGAAAAGTTATGACAAATAGTATCAATTTAGAACGGGCTGAAAAAAATGCAAGATTGAGAGATATCGAGAATTCGAAGATCTTGTCAGAAGAAGAGATGTACATAGTAAATGAGCTCCAGGCAAAAGCCAGTTCAAGGGGAATGAAATTAGTTCCTGAACGAAAAATAAAAAATAAAGCAAAGTTTGTTCAAATCATTCAACAAAATATCCAATATTTATTTGAAATTGATTATTTAACAAATGCTGAAAAAGTATTTTTATTAGATATTTCAATGTGTGTAGGGTTTTTAAGTAATTGTTTAGTTAGTGATATTAATTCAAAAGAACAAATCCCATTAACTCAGCGAGAATTAGCTAAAAAAATTGGAAGACATGAAACTAAGGTGAGTCCACTAGTTAGAAAGTTAATTGATAAAGGTATTATAGCTCGTTCAGAGAGTGGTGTTGATGATAATAATGTTAGAGCATATGCATTATTTATAAATCCTCACATTATGTTTTCAGGGAATAGAGATGAAGTTAATCCAACACTTAAAGCAATGTTTAGAAAGGTTCCAAAACAACTTAAAAATTTACCTATTAAATTATTTTAAGTCTACTTTAATAAGTAGACTTTTTTTATTAATTTCGTACTTACCAAAAACGGTAAGTTTACTTACCAAAAACGGTAAGTACGAAAAATCCTGAAACCCTTGATATTACTGGGTATTTTCTACTTTAGTATGCTTGTCCCTTCTTACTCTATATAGAAATAGCTAAAAGTTACGAAAGGAACAGGTAGTATTTTTAAGCAAACCCCGCTTAAAAATCTCCACCTTTGTTAGAAAAAAGTCGCCTCGTTAATCCTCGGCTAAAGTCGAAGACTTTCTTTTTTCTAACATCCTTGCGGAACTTTTTTTGGCTCGTTTGCTTTCATCGCCAAGCCGATAAACTCAAAAGTGGGATTTAGGCATATCGGCTTGAGCTACTCATTATACGAGCCAAACCGCTTGATCTAACGTTCCCTAATTAATTTTTACTTTATTTTTAGATACGCAATACGTGGGGTCTCCCCACACCCCGGCCAGCCTCTACCTCAAAAGTAGGGGGAAGACCAAAAAACACTTACTAAAAGTAAGCGTTTACTGTGGAAGTGGTTTTTCTCTTTGAGATTCGTAGGAATCATTGAAATTTAAACGTCTAAATAGATTTGTATTCCGGATTTTGATGTTTTTTGGATCAATCATAGATTGCCAAGGTTGTAAGTTCTTTTTATTTTCTCTAATTTTAGTGATTCTACTTACAACATTGTTTAACTCGCGTTCATGATCTTGATTCATCACAATAAAAGTAAAGCTTGTTATGACTGTTGGGAAACAAATCTTTAATAAAAATTCAATATGATAGATATCAGAGATTAGATTGTTAATCGTGATATAAGATGTTCCTGGTATTGGGATAATATTTGCTATGATTCGTAAAGATTCTTTTTGATTATTAATAAGTAATTTAAGAGAACAACGTGTAGTAAGAATTTTAAAAAGTTCATCGATAAATGTAATGAGTACATGAAGTTGAGTTTCAGGTGTCTCTTCATTGATTAACCATAATCCTCTATTTTCTTGTTTTGTTTTTATGAGAAAGTCTGTTACAAATTCCATATCAAGATTTTTAGGTATTTTGTTGTTTGGGAAGTATTCTCCAAAGTAACGTGTATCTTTTTCTTGTATTGGTTGAATTGGGAAAAAGGGTTCTGTATGTAACAGATAATAATGCTCGTGAGAGCAAAGTAATGCGGTTAATAATATTGGATCTGTATATTGTTTATTTAATTCTAGATAGTCTTCCATGCGAGTAAAATGGCGGAAGAGTACATTCTCTCCAGGTGCAATTGGTAGCACCTTTTTTTCTTGGCCAAAATAATAGTAAGCTCGATAAGATAAATAAATATATTCAGCACCATAAAAGGATTTAGAACCAATTAACAGTTTATCTTCTAACTCTTTTAACTTTGCGTAACCAAGTGTTCTAGATTTATTCTTTTTTCCTTTTTGGTAGCCAAATAGGTCCAAAAATTGTGATTTTAACATGTAGGGTTGATGATGAAGCATAAATGTAAATAGATTATGATAATGCTTCATGATGAATAAATGTAATTCATCACTTAATTTTCTCTTATATGGATCTTCCTGAATGTCATGTAAGTTTAAAATATAGGGTGAATTCGTATTATCCATAATTTCATGTACTGTATAAAAAGTAGGTGGAACGATAAATGTTGGTTGTATTGCCATGTTTTCTCCTCCTATAGTTGTTCATATCCGGATAAAAATGTTTTCGCAAATTCTTGTTTTTGTTGAATATCAATCTCCTTATAGTTACGTGTTGTCACTTCTATGGCAATGTAACCGTTATGCGCTTCACTATAGACGGCTCCATCGGGCGTTGGT
>NZ_QNUB01000074.1:0-7880 GCF_008042345.1 Bacillus sp. AR8-1 | reverse complement strand
TTATAATATATAACAATAATGTTGTTTGGAGTAGAGAAAATAGGTTGGAAATGATTTAAATTATATCTTTTCTATACATAAATAATTAAAGTTAGTAAAATGATGAAAGTTATATGTGAGAAAAGAGGGTTTTTAGTGAAAATGAATAGAAGAAAACTAGTTTCAAGTATTTCAATGGCTATGTTATTAGTTGGTGTAATTGCATTCATATTTATGAATAAAGAATCTAAAATTAAAGGTTTTCCAGTACCAATGTCAGCAATTCATATTAACGATGATAAGGAAGAGGATTATCAATATATAAGTGTAATGCCAATTACAAAGGCGAGTGGATGGGAGAACTTAGGGGAAAACGGGCATACTGTTAGTTTTAAAAAGGGGGAGCGGAAGGTAACTGTATTACATTATCCAGGAGAAATTACGTATTATTTGTTTGAAAAATAATTGATGATAAAAGAGATAGGGAGTAGATGATAATGTAAGATTGTTTACTTTCTATCTTTTTTGGATTTTAATTCTGAATTGTTTGAATTAAAATTATTATGCGTATAGTATAAAATAATATGTTTTATTGAATGATATAGATAATCGGTAATACATAATAATGTTATGTAAACTATAAACAGGGTAAGAAAGCAAGAGATTTTAATTTTTATATTTTAGATGTATTTTTACACGGTAAGTATTCCAATAATCAACTTACAACATTTACGGAGGGCATCAAACTTTGAATAAGTAATGGAGTTGATAACAAAATAAATTAACGTTTGTGTATATGGAAAAATAGAAAGTATGGCGAGTGGGAAATGGATCGAATCATAAGGGGGAATTAAAAATGTTACTAAAAACAATCTACTGTAAGGTGGAAGAAGAGAAAAAAGAATTGTTTTCCAGTGCGCAAGAAAAATGGCGTGATATACAACACCTAGAGGGTTTTCATGGACAATTTGGTGGATGGAATGAAGATGAGGCATGTGTATTTACTTTATGGGAAGATAGAAGTGTATATCAATCATTTATGAATGGAGCTCACGATACAATTTATTTAAATAGTAATCAAGAGGATACGTTTCTTTCATGTGAAATTGAATTATTTCAAACGTTGTATGATATAACTGATATGCATTTGAAAGACGTTGTAATAGAGGGGGCATTCGTAAGAGTTGCTATATGTGATGTAAAGTTGGAAAAGGAAAAGTATTTTTTACATAAGCAAGAAACAATTTGGAATAAAGGAATGGAAAAAGCAAAAGGAATGCTAGGTGGAGTAGTTGGGAAGTCTTTAAAAAATGAAAATCGTTACATAGTGTTAACGTATTGGAAAGATGAAATAGCGCACCAACATTATGTGGAAGAGATTTTCCCAGATTTATATAAATTAGCTAATATTCATGAAGATATAGAAAAGATACAAGGAAAACAAGCTGTATGTAAGGAAGAATGGCTTGTATATTAAACGATGAAAAAGTGCATAAATGATTGTATAATAACGATATTTTCTTATAAACAACTAATTAATAGAAGACGTTATATACCCTTTCATGTTAATATATTTAAGTTATAATAGGAGGCTTACCCTTTTGTATTGTACGGTAGAAGCAGTGTGAGCTTGAAATTTTTTTAGAAAAGGATGTGCCTAATTTGCGTATCAATAAATTTATTAGTGAAGCTGGAAAAGCGTCTCGACGTGGAGCGGATAAACTAATTAATGAGAGAAGAGTAATTATTAACGGTAAGGTTGCAAAAATTGGTGACCAAGTGAACCCAGGTGATGATGTACGAGTAAATGGAGAGCAGCTTCGAATTGCTCGAGATCACGTATATATCGCTTTAAATAAACCAGTAGGTATTACATGTACGAGTGAAAAAGCTGTAAAAGGTAATATTATCGATTTAGTGAACCATCCTTTACGAATTAGTCACATTGGACGTCTTGATAAAGACTCAGACGGTTTAATTTTATTAACGAATGATGGTGATATTGTTAATGAAATTTTACGTGCTGAAAACAAACATGAGAAAGAATATATCGTTTCAGTAGATAAGCCAATTACACCTGATTTCTTAGAGAAAATGGCAGCGGGTGTTAAAATTTTAGGAACAAAAACGCTTCCTTGTGAGGTTACACAGTTATCAAAATATGAGTTCCAAATTATTTTAACACAAGGGCTAAATCGTCAAATTCGCCGTATGTGTGAAGCTTTAGGTTATCAAGTATACACGTTAAAACGTACGAGAATTATGAATATCGAATTGAATAATTTACCAGTTGGGCAGTGGAGAGATTTAACGAAGAAAGAGAAAAGACGTCTATTTGCAGACTTAAATTACGAACCACAAGATTGGTAAAATTGTGAAGTGAAACCAAAAAAATTTGGTTTCACTTTTTTAATTAAATAAATAATTTTTTTAAACACTTGCAAAAATAAAATGAATAAGATATATTAAATAACAATAAATGGATGTTTTACAAAAAGCAAAGAAAAGGACACGAGTTATTTTACCCGGTTATACAGAGAAGGAAGGAGAGCTGAGAACTTCCTAACGCAGAAAAATAACTTACCACCTTAGAGCTGCACTAGGGAAATTAAGTATCTAGTGCCGTGTATGCGACGTTATCGCAAAAGAAGCCATTATGTTTTTTGTGATGGGAATCTGGGTGGAACCACGGATATAAGCATATTCGTCCCTATATTTAGGGATGAATATGCTTTTTTGCATTCAATTTCATAATAAGCGAAGAAAAGGACACGAGTTATTTTACCCGGTTATACAGAGAAGGAAGGAAAGCTGAGAACTTCCTAACGCAGAAAAATAACTTACCACCTTAGAGCTGCACTGGGGAAATTAAGTATCTAGTGCCGTATAAACGACGTTACCGTAAAAGAAGCCATTGCATTTTGTGATGGGAATCTGGGTGGAACCACGGGTATAAGCACGCTCGTCCCTATTTTAGGGATGAGTGTGCTTTTTATTATGAAATGGAGAGATGAAAAATGAAAGAACAAATGATTGAAATTAAATTTCCAGATGGTAGCGTGAAAGAATTTGGAAAAGGAATTACTTTAGAAGAAATTGCGGGATCTATTAGTAGTAGTTTGAAAAAGAAAGCAGTCGCGGGGAAAGTAAATGATGGATTATATGATTTACGCCGAAATATTGAAGAAAATGCGGAAGTAGAAATCATTACTATAGATTCAAATGAAGGTGTAGAAATTGCAAGACACTCTGCGGCACATATTTTAGCGCAAGCTGTAAAAAGAATGTATGGTGATATAAATCTTGGGGTAGGGCCTGTTATTGAAAATGGATTTTATTATGATATGGATCTTCCAAGTAGTGTAAACATAGAAGATTTACGAAAAATCGAAAAAGAAATGAAAAAGATTATAAATGAAAATATAAAGATAGAACGAGTTGAGGTTTCTCGAGAAGAAGCAGCAAAACTGTTTCAAGAAATGAACGATCGCTTGAAATTAGAACTTTTAGAAGCAATTCCTAGTGGGGAAAGTGTAACACTATATAAACAAGGTGAATTTGTAGATTTATGTAGAGGGCCACATTTACCATCAACAGGTTATTTGAAAGCATTTCAATTAACTCACGTTTCCGGTGCATATTGGCGAGGTGATAGTAATAACCAAGTGCTTCAGCGCATATATGGTGTTGCATTCTCTTCTCAAAAAGAATTAGAAGAGTATTTACATTTCGTTGAAGAAGCAGCAAAAAGAAATCATCGTAAGTTAGGCAATGAGCTTGAGTTATTTATGTTTTCTGAAGAGGCTCCGGGAATGCCGTTTTATTTACCGAAAGGACAAATGATTCGTAACGAATTGGAAGCATTTTTAAGAGGAATTCAAAAAGAGTACAATTATCAAGAAGTACGCACTCCGTTCATGATGAACCAAGAAGTATGGGAGAGATCAGGGCACTGGGGACATTATAAAGATAATATGTATTTCTCTGAAGTAGATAATAAAAGTTTTGCATTAAAACCGATGAACTGCCCAGGGCACATGCTTATGTTTAAAAATAAATTGCATTCTTATCGTGAATTACCGATTCGTATGTGTGAATTCGGTCAAGTACATCGCCATGAATTTAGTGGTGCGTTAAACGGATTATTAAGAGTACGTACTTTCTGCCAAGATGATGCACATTTATTTGTAACTCCAAAACAAATTGAAAATGAAATCAAATCCGTAATGGCGCAAATTGATTACGTATATAAAACTTTTGGATTCGAATATGAAGTAGAGCTTTCTACTCGTCCAGAAGATTCAATGGGTGACGATAAATTATGGGAGCAAGCAGAAGCAGCATTAGAAAATGTATTACAATCGCTAAATTATAAATATAGACTAAATGAAGGTGACGGTGCATTTTACGGGCCGAAAATTGATTTTCATATTAAAGATGCTTTAAATAGAAGTCACCAGTGCGGAACAATCCAGCTTGATTTCCAAATGCCAGAGAAATTTGATTTAAATTATATAGATGAAAATAATGAAAAGAAAAGACCAGTTGTTATTCACAGGGCAGTTTTAGGGTCATTAGATCGCTTCTTAGCAATATTAATTGAGCACTTTGGAGGGGCGTTCCCGGCATGGGTGGCACCAGTTCAAGTGAAAGTAATTCCAGTTTCAAATGCAGTACATGAACAATATGCCAATGAGATTGCACATAAATTAGCACAAGCTGGAGTTCGTGTTGAAGAGGATGCACGAGATGAAAAATTAGGATATAAAATAAGAGAAGCACAAATGCAAAAAGTACCGTATATTCTTGTTATTGGGGATAAGGAAATGGAAAACGGAGCTGTAAATGTACGTAAATATGGAGAAGAGAAGTCAGAAGTTGTTGCGCTAGATGTATTTGTGGCAAGTATTGAAGAAGAAATAAAGAATAGAAAATATTGATTGTAAAGAAAACACACTATTAGAAATTAGTGTGTTTTCTTTTTTATCTTACAAAAATGTAAGGTAAATGTAAGCGAAATCGAGGGAACGAGTTGTAGAAAAATGAGAATATGAAGTAGGAAATAGGTTCATGTTAAGGGTGTAACTCTTATTAGATGAATAATTAAAAAATTCTTAAGAATTTACATGACAAAATAATAAGAAATATGTGAGAAATTGATTTTATACAAAAGGGATGGAGTGAAAGAGATGTCAACAAATGTAGTTACTGTAGAAAGTGTAGAAAAAACGTATGGGAAAAGAAATGAGAATCAGTCAAAAGCATTAAGAGGCGTATCGTTAAGTATTAAAGAAGGAGAATTTGTCGGGATCATGGGGCCTTCTGGATCTGGAAAAACGACATTACTTAATGTGATAAGTACACTTGACCAGGCGACAGGTGGTAGTGTGACGATAGCTGGTACAAATATTACTTCTATGAAAGGTAATGCATTATCAGATTTTCGATCTCAAAAATTAGGTTTTATCTTTCAAGATTTTAACTTACTAGAAAATTTATCAATTTATGAAAATATCGCTTTACCACTTTCTTTGCAAGGCGTACCATCAAGTGAGATTACTGGAAAGGTAAATGACGTTGCGAAGAAATTAGGCATCACTGAAATTTTAACAAAATATCCGACGGCTGTTTCTGGGGGACAAAAGCAAAGAACAGCGGCGGCAAGAGCTTTAGTACATAATCCAGCAATTGTATTAGCAGATGAACCGACAGGAGCGCTTGATAGTAAAAATGCAAAAAGTTTATTAGAAGCGATGCAAGATTTACATGAAAATCATAATGTAAGTATTTTGATGGTTACACACGATGCATTTAGTGCAAGTTATTGTGAGCGTATTTTATTTATTCAAGATGGTCTTCTTTATAAAGAATTAAATCGTCAAGGCACTCGAGAGAATTTCTATCAAGACATTTTAGGTGTGCTCGCTCATATGGGCTCAGCTGCTGAGTCTAAGTAGGGGGGCGAAACTATGTTATTTAAATTATCACGTCATAGTATGAAAAAGATGTTAAAAGATTATATGGTTTTACTTATTGGCCTCGTTATTAGTATTAGTATTTTCTACATGTTCCAAACAATGGCGATGAATAGTGAATTTACGAAAGATAATAGCCTAATTAGTAGTATTAGACTCGTCTTTTGGGTAGGTGCAATACTATTATCTTTCATTACTGTATTTTATATTATATATGCCAACTCTTTCTTACTCACGTTAAGAAGAAAAGAACTCGGTATGTACATGATGCTTGGTGCAAAAAAGAAAAAAGTAGCACAGTTATTATTTATTGAAACATTCGGTATGGGTATTGTCAGTATTATTATCGGTATTTTAGTAGGGATGTTACTTGCAAGTGTAGCAGGAAACTTTTTAATGAATGGAATGGAAATTTCAGCAAAAGGTAGTTATGCATCTGTATACACACCAGCAATTTTAGTTACAGCTATTTTCTTCTTAATACTATTTTTCATTACTGGCTTAATGAACAGTGTCCGATTGTTACGTAAAACTGAACTAGAGTTAATTCGTGAAGATGAAACACTAGATGAAGTAAAGAAAAGTAAAACTCGCATTATTATAATGACAGTACTTGGTGTATTACTAGTAAGTACAGGGTACTATTTTATGATCAATGTAAAAATATATGCTGAATTAGGTTTTATTATAGCAACCATCGTTACAACACTTGGAACATATTTTATCTTTAGTTCATTACTCCCATTTTTTGTGATGAAAATTAAGGGGAATAAAAAACGAAATGAAACTGGTCTAAATAGTTTTACATATGCACAGCTACGCTTTCGAGTAAATAGTTTATCGAGAGTATTAGGTACTGTAGCAATGTTAATTGCATTAGGCGCAGGTGCGATGACGGCAGGTATGGCTTTCCAAAAAAATGTAGGTATTATGACAGACTTTTCTCGTGTATATGATGTTGTAATTCATGATCCGAATGATCAAGACAAAGCTGCCTTAAAAGAAATGGAAATTGTTGAAGAAAGCAAGTACAACTATAAAGTAGATGGAGAAGCGGTTTATTATTTACGTAACGACTTAACTGCGAAACCACCACTTGTTTCAGACCATTTTGATACAAAAACGTTAAAAGAGCCTGTTCGTAAACGTGTGACTGAGCCTTTAACTGAACCTGTATATTCAGCTTTAGAGGCTCCTGAATTAGCAAAATTCCCTCAAATGCCAAAGGATTGGGAAGACGCAGTTGTAAGAGAGATACAAATTACGCATAATCAATTTAGCGGAAAACCAGTAAGAATTGCAGACGAAGAGCATTATAAAGGAATTCAAGGAACAGAACACACTGTAATATTAGCAAAAGTAGATGATATGAAAAAATATAAACCGTTATTGATCGAAATAGACAAGAGACAAAAAGCACAAATTGAAAAAGCAACAGGTGAAAAGGTAGACTTATTTACGAAAATGACAATTTATCAGTTTATGAACAGCTTCATGAGCGGAACAATGTTTATGGGATTTTTCCTCGGAATTGCCTTTTTAGCAATGATGGCAAGTTCCCTTATGTTCAAAATATTAACAGGTGCTTCTCGCGACGTACGCCGTTATGAAATGTTACGAAAAATTGGTGTGAGACGCAGTATGTTAACGAAAAGTATATATAAAGAAATTTCATATTTATTTATCTTCCCAGCGATCATTGGCATTTCTCACGTTTTAGTAGGGCTTAACTTATTTAGCTTTATATTAGTTGACCCGTTTGTGAAAGTGTGGGTGCCAATAGGGATTTTCTTAGTCATTTATTTCATTTATTACTGGATAACTGTTCAACTTTATAAAGGTATGGTAATGCCGAAAGAAGAGGTAGCTAAATAGTTTATGAAAAGAGTCCTTGTGTTGAGAATAATGGTATTATCCCCTATAGGT
>NZ_QNUB01000073.1:0-1520 GCF_008042345.1 Bacillus sp. AR8-1 | reverse complement strand
CAGGCTGTGGAGAAAGTCTTCTCCACAGCCTGTTTTTGTGTCTGAACCTCTTTTTATGTGTCAACACTGATAAAAAAGAGGAAAAGGAGAGAGTTTTTATGATGGGTGCTTTAAAAAATCATCGTGATGAACGTGTATCTGTTTCTGTAGAAGAGTTGGTTCCACAAGATCATTTCCTTCGTGCGATTGAAGCGACAATTAGTTTTGATTTTATTGAAGAGAAATTACGCCCTTATTACTGTGAAAACAATGGACGTCCGTCAATCCATCCTATCGTTTTATTTAAAATGATGTTTATTGGATATTTTTACGGTATTCGTTCGGAGCGTCAATTGGAAAAAGAGATTAAAACGAATATCGCCTACCGTTGGTTTTTAGGATTTTCTCTATCAGATACTATTCCAGATCATTCTACAATCAGTTGGAATCGCCGTACCCGCTTTATTCATACAAATATTTTCGAAGAAATTTTTGATGAGATCGTGAGGCAAGCGACAGAGCACCAGATGGTGGGAGGACGTGCGCTAATGACAGATTCTACGCACATTAAGGCCAATGCCAATAAAAATAAATTTGTACATAAATATAAAAAAGAAAAAGCAAAGTTTTATATAGATGAGCTAGAAGCTGCGGTAATCGAAGATCGTAAGGTACATGGAAAAAAGAATTAAAACCTAGAGAGGAAAGTGATACCCCTACCAAAAAAACTCGTATAAGTACAACGGATCCAGATAGTGGATTTTTAATGAGAGATGGAAAACCGAACGGTTTTCATTTCTTAGACCATCGTACGACTGATGCGAAGTACAATATTATTACAGATACCTATGTAACGGCTGGAAATATGGCAGATTCCGAGCCATATTTAGCACGCCTCCAAGCTCAAATTGATAAATTCGGGTTCAAAGTAGAAGCTGTAGCTCTTGATGCAGGCTATTTTACGAGCTATATCTGTAAGAAATTATCGGAGAGAAATATATTTATGGTGATGGGGTATCGCCGATTTGGAAAAAGAAATAAAGAAGTACCAAAAAGCCAATTTAAATATGTAGAAGAAATGAATGCATTCGCTTGTCCGATGGGGTGTATTTTAGAGTATGCGACAACGGATCGTGAAGGATATCGTCAATATAAATCGAAGCCAGAAGACTGCGCTGTTTGTCCGCTACGTGAGGTATGTTTTTCAAAGAAACAAAAACAAAAAGTTATCACTCATCATATATGGGAGAAATATAAGGATATCGCTAGAAAAAACAAACTAACAGTTACAGGGAAAAAGTTGTACAAAGTACGCTGTTCAACTATAGAGCGAAGCTTTGCAGACGCCAAAGAACTACATGGCTATCGATATGCTCGATTTCGAGGGCTGAAGTCTGTCCAAATGCAGGCTTATCTCACCGCAGCTTGTCAAAACATGAAAAAAATAGCCCTCCATCTGACCAAAAAAGGTCTGGTGGAGGGCTATTTTTTTGAAACTCTATTATTTTATGTTGTTTTTATTCGCTAAAATCAAAATGATT
>NZ_QNUB01000072.1:0-1341 GCF_008042345.1 Bacillus sp. AR8-1 | reverse complement strand
TGAAGTGACCCCCGAAAGTTAGACAGGTCGTTTCATTAGGCAGCCTCTAGGGTATGAGCCCGGTATTGTACTGGGCTCATACCCTTTAATTTTGCCTTAATTCTTTTATGATTATAGTATTCTATATACTTTGCTAATTCTTGTTTGAAATGTGTTATACTTTCAAATTCTTTTCGATACAGAAATTCCGATTTCATAATACCGAAGAAATTTTCAATAACGGCATTGTCATAACAGTTTCCTTTGCGAGACATACTTTGAGTTATGCCACAATTCTTAAGAGAATGGCGGTATTGTTTCATTTGATAGTGCCAACCTTGATCAGAGTGAATGAGGAGTTTATCCGGATCGGTTACACAATAAAGAGCTTGGTCCAACATCGTTGAAACAAGGGAATAGGTCGGTCTGGAACTAATTGTATACGTGATAATTTCACCATTAAATAAATCCAACATTGGTGATAGGTATAACTTCTCCCCAAATAACTTAAACTCCGTAATATCTGTAACCCACTTTTCATTTGGTTTTTCAGCTTGGAAGTTGCGATTTAAAATATTTGGCGCAATTTTCCCAACTGTCCCTTTGTAAGAGCGATATTTTTTCATACGAACCAGACATTTTAACCCTAATTCTTTCATAAGGCGATATACTTTTTTATGATTTACTTTGTGTCCACGATTCATAAGTTCATCACGAATACGACGATAACCATAACACCCATCGTGTTCATTATAAATAGCTTGAATCAGTTCTTTTACCTCCGTATTTGGATCAGGACGATTAAAATGTTTCATCCAGTAATAGTACGTACTACGTGGAATGTTTGCGAGTTGAAGTAACTCCTTGATAGGAAATTCATGCCTTAACTCGTAGATTACTTGCGCTTTGTCTTGTTTGGTGATTTTTCTTTGTTTTGAACTAAGGCATTCAACTTTTTTAAATATGCATTTTCCATACGTAAACGCTCATTTTCCGCTTGTAAGGCTTCGATTGATCCTTCATCTACTGGTTTTATTTTTTTATCTTTCATGGTTGGACGCCCCTTTTTCTTTGATTGTAGGGCATCCAATCCTCCTGTTTCATAAGCTATTTTCCATTTCCGAAGTGTTTCATAAGACGGTATATTGAAAAGTGCCGCTGTTTCTCTGATAGATGTCCCGTGTTCATTCATATAATAAAGTACATCTAGTTTATACTGGGCTGGGTAGAATGTATAGCACTTTTCAAAGGCCTTTTCACCTGAAGACTCATATCGTCTAATCCACTCACGAAGTACGCTAGGGTTAACTCCTATAGATTTAGCAATTATTTTTCCACTTTCTGTACCATCTAAATATCGTT
>NZ_QNUB01000071.1:0-20713 GCF_008042345.1 Bacillus sp. AR8-1 | reverse complement strand
CTAAAGAAGAAGAAAAAGCAAGAGAAATAGCAAAGGCTAAAGAAGAAGAGAGAGCGAAAGAAGTATCTAAAAACAACATACAGTCTGCTAAACGTGAATTAACGGTAGTAGCGACAGCGTATACTGCTGATCCAAGTGAAAATGGTACATATGGTGGACGCGTTTTAACTGCGATGGGTCATGATTTAACGGCAAATCCGAATATGAGAATTATCGCAGTTGACCCGAAAGTAATCCCATTAGGATCTAAAGTATGGGTAGAAGGTTATGGAGAAGCTATCGCTGGTGATACTGGAAGTGCAATTAAAGGTAATCGTATTGATGTTTTAATGGGTTCAAAAAGTAAAGCTATGAATTGGGGAAGACAAACTGTTAAAGTGAAAATTTTATAATAACAATAATTATCCAAATAGAAGTCAGTTCTCTTTATTGAGGCTGGCTTTTATTTTTTTAGTAGAAGGATAATAGGATTTTTAAATGGCTTATTACTAAACCTGTAACAAAACATAAAAATTGTATGATGTTTATAAAATAAAACTATTAAGAATGAGGTAAGGAAGTAGAACAGAAGTTTATTGAGAAGTAGAGAAGAGTAGTATGTTGAAAACGAAGGATTAACGTATAATGAAATGTATAAATTGGATCAAATCGTTTACTAAACACTTTCACTCATAATAGTGTAATTAAGTTCAAAGGACAGGTGTATTTCATGAAAGAAGTAAGAGAATATATTGAAACAAAGAAACAAGGTGTATTGGAGCTGCAAATAAAAGAAACTGAAGAAAAGTTAGGTGCTGCTTTCCCAAATCAATATAGGGATCTTATTAAATTAGTTAATAATGCTGAAATAGGGGAATGGATACTATATCCGATTAAAGATAATAGAAATGTAACGAAAACTTGGGATGATATAGTTAGACAAAATGTTGACATGAGAGATGAGTATATGCCAGAAAAACTTATCATAATTGGTGACGATGGTTCAGGGGATAAATTGTGCTTTAAAATAAATAATGGAAAAATGGATGATCAAATATATATTTGGTATCACGCGGATGACGAAATGGAAGAAATATCTCCGAGTTTAAAAGAATTTATTATGGAAACTATTCAGGAAGACGATGTTTTTTAGTCTTAATTATTATCATTTTGTGAATCATTCTTATAAAAGGCGAGGATAGAATATGACAACAGAATTATATGGTGCACATTGCAAAGAAAGGAAAGGGTATAGAGTAATTGAAGGAAGAGGTTCATATAATCATTATTTTGGCGGTCAAGATTGTAATTTGCCAGTATGTAAGTTATGCGGTGAAAAGATGCATCAAATTCTCTGTTTTGATTTAAAAGATGGGAGACTTGCTGAACTTAAAAGTAATGAACTAAATATTTTACCATTCGTTTCATGCTTGAACTGCGCGATGGTGTGGGAACCGCAATATTTTCAGTTAAGTGATGGAGGTAAAACAGTTCAAATCATACAGCAGCAAAATATAGAAGAATGGATAATGGAAGAGGAATATAAGTTACCAGTTTCATTACCAAAAACAACGGTAAAGCTTATAAATATGAAAAATGAAGATATACCTATAGATGAAGATAGTTACTGGGAAGCTTTTGACTTGTTCGGTTCTGAATATGTATGTAGATTATTAGGGGTACCGTTATATGATGATCTTCCAAAGGATTTGGCGTGTCCAACTTGTGCGAAAGAGATGAAATATGTTGCTACAATTACTCAAGATATTGAGGAACGTGGACTTATTTCAGTAGTTAATTTCCAGTTTGGGGAAATGAATATATACTATTATTTATGTATAGATTGTTTAATTATAAAAACTGAAATACAAAATACATAACAAGCCTAACATATTATGTTAGGCTTGTTTTTTGATCGCAACATCATTAAGAATTGCATCAAATATATCTTTTTGCGTAAAGTTATCTGTAAAAATAGTTTCTCTGGCAACCTTAATAGTATCGTGCGGATTATACCATTTTTGTAGGGAATCTTCACCAAATTCGTGTCGTTTGTCCCTTGTGTTATGTCGTCTAATAGTTTCCTCTAATGATAAATCAAAGTAATATGTAAATGCATTTTCATCAAAATAACGAATTAATTCTTTTAACATCTCACCATACCTACGACTGTCCAATATACCTTCTAAAATAACAAATTCACATTTTCCTTTTCCGTACTTTGTAATTTCAAATAGTAAATCATGTGATAAATTACCCATTGTGTCGTGTACTCTAAGCATATCTCTACGCACAACATCCTGTGATACTAAAAGTGTACCTTGTCCGAAATGTTCTTGTAGTTGCTTTGCAATCGTTGTTTTACCACTTGCGGAGTTTCCTCTAAGAATGATTAAAGTGGATGTAAGTATAGGTTTAGACATAATGTATTCCCCCAACGGTATTAATTATATAGAAAATTTTAACAAATAAAGTGAGGAAAGTGTATAATTAATATGATGGATATTTAAGGAGGGGATTAGATGGGGGATATATTAAAAAATGCACAACCTATATGGAAACGGACTTGGTTTCGTTATCTAGGGGCATTTTTTATTGTTCAGTTACTGTTTATCCCGCATTAACGGGCAGTAAGACCCCCACCTCAAAATTCAGCGAAAGCGAAGAAGTTAGGTGGGGGATCAACTGCCCGTAAAAGCCCGATTGGTTCAACTAATAATCAGTGGGGGATGAACAAAACCCCCACTGATTAAAGTTTCACTTTATTTTGTGTGAAATAACTACGTGGGCACCAAACTTTAGACCAGGCGGAGAGTTTTTTAATAGAATATTAAATTCTCAATTTTTCACTGAATGGTTCACACTCTATACAATCCCGCAATTTAACGTATTTACAGCATTTTTTGCGATTACATTACTACCATATGCATTAGTAGGTGCAATGAAAGATGTAACATCAAGAAAAAATATAAAGGAATAATAGAGGTATAATATGCTTTTTCAAAAAGAAGGTTTATTGATTAGATACGTAATGGAAAATGATGCAGCTATCATTTCTAAATGGTTAACGGACCCAGCAGTCCTGCGGTATTACGAAGGACGAGATAATCCGCAATCTGTAGAAAAGGTGCTTGATCATTTTATGCATAATCCAAACAGTAATGAAAATAGATGTTTAATAGAATTTGATACCGTTCCGATTGGTTACATACAAATGTACCCAGTTGATTTAGAGTGGAAAGCGATATATGGCTATAAAGAATCACAAAATGTATGGGGAATGGATCAATTTATCGGTGAACCAGCCTATTGGGGAAAAGGAATTGGACAAAAACTCGTTCAGGCAGCAATTACATACATTATGGGTGAAATGGGAGCAGAAGCAATCGCAATGGATCCGAAAGTAAATAATGAACGAGCGATAAAGTGTTATGAAAAATGCGGATTTAAAAAAGTAAAGATTTTAAAGGAACATGAGCTGCATGAGGGGGAACTAGAAGATTGTTGGATGATGGAATACAAACAATTATAATGAATATGCAATGGCTTATATAAACGAAGGGAGCTTTGCGAAATGAAAAAAGCATTAATCGTAATTGATGTGCAAGCCGGTATGTATACAGCTGGAATGCCAGTACATAATGGGGAAAAGTTTTTACAAACATTGCAAGAGCTTATTGGGGAATGTCGTTCAAATGATATTCCAGTTATTTATGTCCAACATAATGGTCCTAAAGACCATCCGTTAGAAAAAGGTACGGATGGATGGCGAATCCATGCGACCATCGCTCCGCAAGAAGGGGATGATATTGTTGAAAAGACGACGCCAGATTCATTCCATAAGACAAACTTAAGCGAAGTGTTACAAGAGAAAGGAATTGAACACGTTATTCTTTCGGGAATGCAAACAGAGTATTGTGTAGATACGACAACGCGCAGAGCATGTAGTGAAGGATATAAAGTAACGTTAGTGAGTGATGCGCATAGTACATTTAATACAGAAGTGTTATGTGCTGAAGATATTGTGAAACATCATAACACAGTATTGGGAGTGTTTGCGGATGTTGTTGCATTAAAAGACTTGAAAGTGGCTGCCTCTAAATAAGAGGCAGTTTTTTTATTAGAAAAGTAGCGTCAAATATTGTCGGTAAGTTGATATTTTGAAATAATCGTTTATATAATTTCACGTACCATAATGAAAAAATACAATAAAGGAGCACCACATAATTAAAAAGGGTGCTCCTGCATTAAAATGTTACTTTTTCTTGTCTTTATCCAATATATTTTGTTCTTCAGCAAACTCCGTACCATATGCAAAGCGGCGATTAATACGAATGTTATCATTGTTGTGCCTTGTATGAGAGTTAGAGAAGCGATGAACGATTACTTCAGATAAAGTGAAGACGATGGCAGAAAGGATACTGCCCCATGCAATTTGCATATAGTTGTCTAATAAAATATTACCGAAAATCCATACGCTTAAATATGTTAATAAGAAATCCGACATAATGGCACCAGTATTGCCAATTCGATTTAAAATAATTTTATCAACGAACATGTAGGATACGATTGTAACAAAGAGACTGAATGAAACAATTTGAACAAACGTTGCAGGGAAAAATAAAGCAAGCCCAATGCTAAATGCGATAATGCACGATATAAACTTGATAAGCACTACTGTGAAATCATTCAAAATTTACACCTCCGATTTATACATAGTTTTGCAATAAATTCTGGAGTTCATACATTGTAACGGATTTATTTACATAAAACTTTTTCATGTTCGGAATTTAGTCTAAATATTATAAAAATAACGAAAAAATGTTATAGTAAAATGAGAGTGTATGACATTTTTAGGTAAGGGGGAATCCAGGATGTGGATTACTTCAGAAGTAGAAATTCCAGATGAGTTAATTGATCACATTGAGCAAGGAAAGTTAGTGTTATTTGTTGGAGCGGGAGTTTCTATGAAAGGGAAATCAAACTTACCAAATTTTGATGATTTAGTTGATGAAATTGCAAAAACGTTATATGTCGAAAAGCGTGAAATAACAGAACCACATGATTATTATCTTGGTAAAATTGCGAAAACAAAAGATGTACATCAAGTCGCAAGAGATCTTGTTCATATAGAGAAATCAAAACCGAATCCATTACATTATGCAATTCCAAGGTTATTTCCTTTAGATACAGATATCCGCATTGTAACAACAAATTTTGATCAACATTTTACAACTGCAATTAAAGAAATAAATAGAGATATCAATGTTTATTACGCTCCAGCTTTACCGACTGGGAGAGCTTTTAAAGGTCTTGCTTATATACATGGTAATGTAGAACAGGAGAAAGAGGCTTTAATTTTAACAGACGGTGATTTTGGAAGGGCTTACTTAACGGAAGGTTGGGCGAGAAGATTTTTAGTCGATCTATTCTCAAATTACACCGTTTTATTCGTTGGATATAGTCATAATGACCCAGTAATGAAATATTTAGCAACTGGTTTACCACCAAGTACAAGACGATTTGCTTTTGTCGCACAAGGAGAAAATACGTACCACTGGGAACATTTAGGGATAAGACCGATTGTGTATCCGAATAAAGTGAATAATCATCAATCTCTCGTAAAAGCGGTAAAACGCTGGGCGGAATTAATGGGTGATAATTATATTACGAAAAGAATGCGTATTCGGGATATTGTAACGGTTCCCCCGTCATTAGAACAGGAACAATTATCATACATAAAGCAATCAATTAAAAAAATTGAAACAGTTCGTTACTTTGTGGAATTTGCTCACGATTATGAATGGGTCGAATGGTTAGAAGCAGAAGGTAAATTACAAAATTTGTTTATGCTTACGCCAAACTATAATGAAGTAGATGAATTACTTGCAGAATGGTTAGTGGAACAATTTCTTTTTAGTCATCAGATAGAATTATTTCAATTAATTTATAAAAACTATTCTAAAATATCACCGTTATTATGGAGAACAATTTGTAACTACTTAAACGAAACGAAGAGTAAGATGGACCCATTGTTGTTTGCCAGGTGGACACTCCTTTTATTAGAAACTGCTGAAAAAGATAGTAGCTCTATAGAAAAGATTTCTAAGTTACTGCAAAAATGTTCTTTTCCTGAGCATAAGGAAATTGCGTTATTGTTACTAACTTTTATTTTAGACGGAAAGCTGAAGTTGAAACGTGTAAGAAAATGGGGAAATGATACGCAAGAAGCAATAGAACTCGAGGAATCGAGTCGCTTACCAGTATCAACATTTTCTCATGTGGAGCAAA
Organism: Bacillus sp. AR8-1; assembly: GCF_008042345.1. Lineage (NCBI taxonomy): Bacteria > Bacillati > Bacillota > Bacilli > Caryophanales > Bacillaceae > Bacillus > Bacillus sp. AR8-1. Next base: position 14,443 of record NZ_QNUB01000071.1, on the reverse strand, counting down.
TTTGGAATGAAAAGATGAGGCCATATATCGCCTATTATGCTGTTCCAATTATGATGATTGGATTAGAAAAATTGAGAATGTTGTCGTTAAGACAAACGGCACTGAAAAAAAGAAATACGGAAGATGTAGAAAAAGAGTTTCATCAAAATGATCTTGCATTTTTAATACAAATTGTAAAAGAGTGTCTAACTTATTTATGTGAAAACAATGAGAAAAAAGCGGATTATTATATTACAGAAATGATAGAAGCGAATAGTGTACTTCAAAAGCGAATTGCAATTGATGCGATGAATAAAAATATTTTTGTTCGTGTAGATGACAAAATGAAATGGTTGTTACATGAAGGACTTCTTTTAGATTTCACTTATAAACATGAAGTTTTCCAACTTTTAAAAAGTCATTATGCAAATTGTTTGGAAAAAACAAAAGAAGAAGTCACTCGAACTGTAATAAAGCGTCTTACAGAAGAGAGAGTATTTGATGCATGTCTCGTATTAGACTTATTATTCAAGTGTGATTCAAATAGTCCATCTACGGCAAATGGGTATGAGTTAATGAAGCAAAAGCATCCTCATTTTCATTCTGAACGATACAGTGTACAAAAGAAAGAGGATACAGCGCAAAGCATTACTTGTAATGTAACAGCTGACGGATTATTGCAGCTGAAAGATGTTGAAATTATGAAGCAAGTTCGGCAATTTTCGCAAGATGGTGTTTTTGAACAACGCTATTTTTTAGAGATGTTATCAAAAGCATGTAAATTGAATACAGAGTGGAGTATTTCATTCGCATATCAATTAGTAGGAGTGCAAGAAATAAGTAATGAAGTATGGTTTGTTTGTATTAGAGAATGGCGAAATAACAGAGGATTGACAAATGATCAAATCCAAAAAATTATTCCGTTATTGCAGAAATTTGTTAGAAATACTGCTTTTCATTGGTTAATTAGTAGTTTTCTATATGAAATTAGTAATCGACTAGAAGAGTTAGAAGAGAATAGTATACGTGTTGTAAAACGCTTTGCTTTTTCAGTGTTTCCTCAAGTTATGAAGAGTGATACGGATTTTAAGCTTGGAAAACAAGATTTTTACAATGAATCAATTCAGCATCCTGTTGGAAAAATGACGGCTGTATTATTAAAGTTGTTATCATATGATCATTTATACGATCGTAATGTATATGAATATTTATTTTTATTTGAAGAACAAGTAAGAGTTAATTCAGTACGAACAAACTTTATGTTTGCTCGTTTAATAGCAGATATTACATTTCTATATCATATTGAAAAGCAATGGTGCCGAAAATATTTGTTACCATACTTAGATTTAAAAAAACAAAATGAAATTACGGAATATGCATGGGCTGGTTTATGTTACACGCAAATAAATTTACCTTTATTTACAGAAATGAAGCGTTTTATTAAGTATGCGATAGAACATTTGGAAGTATTACATCCGCATACGAGGGAAGCTTTCTTGAAGTGGCTTAGCTTTGTATTTATTAAATGTGTACTATATTGGGAGCAAAAAACAGATTGGTTATACCCTTTACTCATACTAGAAAATGAAGAAAATAAAATTAAATTTATGCAGTTTTTATGCTATTACGTCAAAACATTAAGTGTAAAAGAACAACAAAAATTTTGGACAGCTTGGCTCAGTGTATTTTTGCGAGAACGACCAAAAATGGGTGAGATAACAGCGAGAGAATATGTAATGCTTTTACGTATTATTTTATACATGGATGAAATATTAGAAAAAGGATTATGTATTATGTCTCGTGCATTTTCAAGTGTAAATGGTAAATGTACAGGTGAGGAAATGAAGCAGTTATTGATTGAAATGCTTCATAAAAAAGAAAGTATGAAAGCGCATAAAGAAATGTTTGCAAATGTGTTTTTTATTTTATTACAAACATGTCAAGAAGCTGTTTTATTTGAAAAAGAAATCATACAAATAAAAGAATTATTAGTTCAGTATGAAGTAGAGGAATATGTTTTACATTTACTAGAAAATGAAATAATTCGCATAGGAATTGTAATGGGTGATTTACAAGAAGAATTATAGGACGAAAGTGGAAATTTAAAAAATATATAAAAAGTTGTTGACAGTGTTTTGAAAAGCGTTCTATAATACGAATCATACTTATTCAATTTCAAAAACATTTGAATAAACAAAGTGCAATGAAGAGATCACAGTAGTGGTTAGTCTTACTGTAACAGAGAGCTGGTGGTTGGTGTGAACCAGTACAGGGATAATCATGAATTACAGTCTTGGAGCATCTTTTTCGTAATAAAGATAGTTTGTCTTTATGAGGAAAAAGCGGTCAATTGATCGTTAACAGTGAAGAGAGGTAGACGGAAAGTTAGTCTACAACTAGGGTGGTACCGCGATAAATATCGTCCCTACTGATTTATTCAGTAGGGACTTTTTGTATTTTAGTGGTCCAACTTGAAAATAAAATAGTCATGCATTGAAAGGAAAAGCAGTAGTTGTTGTTTCCCTGTAACAGAGAGCTGGTGGTTGGTGCGAACCAGTACAAAAACAAGAGCGAATTACAGTCCTGGAGCATCTTTTTCGTAGTAAAGATAGTATTGTCTTTATGAAGGGAAAGACGGTCAGATGATCGTTAACAATGAAGAGAGGTAGACGAAAGAAGTCTACAACTAGGGTGGTACCGCGATAAATATCGTCCCTACTGATTGAATCAGTAGGGCTTTTTTGTACAAAAAAGTGGGTTTTTAACTAGTAGTTCATGTCTTTGTACAAATTATTAGTTTAAAATAAGAAGAGGTATCGATTCCACTATAAATTTGTATAATTAGTCAGTTCAGAAAATAGAGAATTTTTTATTCTCTTACTATACTTTTAAAACATTAGAGGAGGATTTCCAAATGGCAAATCATGAATTAGATCAATTACGTAAACAGGTAGATGAAATTAACTTACAACTATTACACCTTTTAAACAAACGTGGTGAAATTGTTCAAAAAATTGGAGAGCAAAAGCAAGTACAAGGCACGAAACGCTTTGATCCAGTACGTGAGCGTGAAGTACTTGATATGATTGCAGAGCATAACGAAGGACCATTCGAAACATCAACAGTTCAACATATTTTCAAAACGATTTTCAAAGCAAGCTTAGAGTTACAAGAAGATGATAACCGTAAAGCGTTACTAGTATCACGTAAAAAGAAACAAGAAAATACAATCGTTGATGTAAAAGGTGAATTGATTGGAAACGGAACACAAACGTTCATCATGGGACCTTGTGCAGTAGAAAGCTTAGAGCAAGTTCGTCAAGTAGGGCAAGCGATGAAAGACCAAGGCTTAAAATTAATGCGCGGTGGTGCATTCAAACCGAGAACATCTCCATACGATTTCCAAGGTTTAGGAGTAGAAGGACTTCAAATTTTACGTCAAGTAGCAGACGAGTTCGACTTAGCAATTATTAGTGAAATTTTAAATCCGAACGATGTTGAAATGGCATTAGACTACGTTGATGTAATTCAAGTTGGCGCACGTAACATGCAAAACTTCGATTTATTACGAGCTGTAGGTAAAGTTAACAAACCAGTATTATTAAAACGTGGATTAGCAGCAACAATTGATGAGTTCATTAACGCAGCGGAATACATCATTGCGCAAGGTAACGATCAAATTATTCTTTGTGAGCGCGGTATCCGCACATACGAAAGAGCAACACGTAACACATTAGACATTTCTGCAGTACCAATTTTAAAGAAAGAAACACATTTACCAGTTATCGTTGATGTAACACATTCAACTGGACGCAGAGATTTATTATTACCAACAGCGAAAGCGGCACTTGCAATTGGCGCAGATGCAGTAATGGCTGAAGTTCATCCAGATCCAGCAGTTGCATTGTCAGATTCTGCACAACAAATGGACATTCCAGAATTCCATAGATTCATGGATGAGTTAAAAGGTTTCAAAAATAAATTATCTTAATTCCATATCATATATGCGTTGAAGAGGAAACAGTAGTGCTTATCTCACTGTTAAAGAGAGCTGATGGCTGGTGTGAATCAGTACAAAGGTAAGCATGAATTACAGCCTTGGAGCATCTTTCTCGACAACTTATGGAGGGGAAGACGGTCAAACGATCGTTAAAGAAGAAGAGAGGTAGACGACAGTTGTCTACAACTAGGGTGGTACCGCGATAAACATCGTCCCTACTGAGCGCTCAGTAGGGACTTTTTTGTACAAAAAAATAGTAAAGGGGCAAGAGAAATGAGATACATTACAGCTGGAGAATCACATGGACCGCAGTTAACAGTTATTTTAGAAGGTGTACCAGCAGGTTTGACACTTACGGCGGAACATATTAATAAAGAATTATTAAGAAGACAAAAAGGTCATGGACGCGGAAGACGCATGCAAATTGAAACAGATACAGTTGAAATTGTAAGTGGTGTTCGTCACGGGATGACACTTGGATCACCGATTACGTTAATCGTAAAAAATGATGATTTCAAACATTGGACGAAAGTAATGGGTGCTGAGCCAATTTCTGAAAAAGAAAGTAAAGACATGAAACGTACAATTACAAAACCACGTCCAGGACATGCGGATTTAAATGGAGCAATTAAATATGGTCATCGTGATATAAGAAACGTATTAGAGCGCTCATCTGCAAGAGAAACGACAGTTCGTGTAGCTGCTGGTGCAGTTGCAAAACAAATTTTAAGCGAATTAGGCGTAAAAATTGCAGGACATGTTCTTGAAATTGGTGGAGTAAAAGCAAAACATATTTCAAACTTACCGATTGAAGAAATTCAAACGATAACTGAAAACTCACCAGTTCGATGTTTAGATAAAGAAGTAGAGCAAGAAATGATGGATGCGATTGACAACGCAAAAAGTAGCGGAGATTCAATCGGTGGTATTGTGGAAGTTATTGCAGAAGGTATGCCAATTGGCGTTGGTAGTTACGTTCATTACGATCGTAAATTAGATGCAAAACTTGCTGGTGCAATTATGAGTATAAATGCATTTAAAGGTGCTGAAATTGGCGTAGGTTTTGAAGCGGCAAGACAACCAGGAAGTAAAGTGCATGATGAAATTCTGTGGGATGAAGAAAAAGGATACACGAGAAAAACGAATAATGCCGGCGGTTTAGAAGGCGGTATGACAACAGGTATGCCAATTGTCGTAAGAGGCGTTATGAAGCCAATTCCTACATTATACAAACCGTTAGCAAGCGTTGATATTGATACGAAGGAAGCATTCCAAGCGAGTATTGAAAGATCTGATAGTTGCGCAGTACCAGCGGCGGGTGTAGTAGCTGAATCTGTTGTAGCATGGGAACTTGCAGATGCACTAGTCGAACAATTCGGAAAAGATCGTATGGAATTATTAAAACAAAACATTATGCAACACAATAACTACGCAAAAGAATTTTAATAAAAAGGTGGGTTTAACGTGCAAGTAAAAGATCAACTATCATCATTACAACCATATAAACCAGGTAAATCACCAGAACAAATGAAAGAAGTGTACGGAGATCATTCGTTTGTGAAATTAGCATCGAATGAAAATCCATTCGGTTGTTCACCGAGAGTTTTAGAAGAGTTGCAAAAATCTTGGTTGGAACATGCTTTATATCCTGACGGAGGTGCTACGACGCTCCGTCAAACAATCGCGGATAAGTTGCATGTGCAAATGGAACAAGTACTTTGTGGTAGTGGTTTAGATGAAGTCATTCAAATGATAAGCCGTGCAGTACTTAAAGCAGGAGATAATATCGTAACGGCTGGTGCAACATTCCCGCAGTACCGTCATCATGCAATTATTGAAGGCAGTGAAGTGAAAGAAATTCCTTTAAATAACGGTGTATACGATTTAGACGAAATTTCGTCAGCGGTAAATAATAATACGAAAATCGTATGGATTTGTAATCCGAACAACCCGACGGGCACATATGTGAATGAGCAAAAATTAACTCAATTTATTGAAGGCATTAGTGAAAATACGTTAATTGTCATTGATGAAGCGTACTATGAATACGTAACAGCAAAAGATTTCCCTGAGACATTACCGCTTTTAGAAAAACATAAAAACATTCTTGTACTTAGAACGTTTTCTAAAGCATACGGATTAGCTTCTTTCCGCGTTGGATATGCGATCGGACAGGAAGAGCTAATTGAGAAATTAAATGTCGTACGTTTGCCATTTAACGTATCTTCATTAGCGCAAAAAGCAGCGACGATTGCTTTTGGTGACGATGAGTTTATTGAGGAAATAGTTCGTGTGAATACAGAGGGATTACAACAATACGAAAGCTTTTGTAAGGAAAATGAAATTCCATTTTATCCATCACAAACAAATTTCATCTTCTTGCCAGTTGAGAATGCAGGAGAGATTTATGAAGCTTGTGCACATGCAGGATTTATTATTCGTCCGTTCCCGAATGGTGTCCGTATTACAGTCGGAACAAGGGAGCAAAATGAAGGAGTGATTTCAGTGTTAAAACAACACTTTGAAAATAAAAAAAGAAAGTCTCGAGATGAGGCAAATGCGTAAAAAGGTAGTTTTAATTGGAACTGGTTTAATCGGAGGCTCTCTCGCATTAGCGATTAAGAAAGAGCACGATGTAACGATAACAGGTTACGATATATTTAAAGAGCAAGTAGAGCGTGCAAAAGAATTACACGTAGTAGATGAAGTAGCAGTTGATTTACAGCATGCATGTGAAGAGGCACATTTAATTATTTTTGCTTCTCCAGTTGAAGAAACGAAGAAGCTATTACACAAACTTGCGTCATTCCGTTTACGAGAAGATGTTATAGTGACTGATGTTGGTAGTACAAAAGGGTCTATTATGAACGAAGCGGAAGCTTTATTTTCAAAGGAAGTTTCTTTCATTGGGGGACATCCGATGGCGGGTTCTCATAAAACGGGAGTTGAAAGCGCAAAGGCGCATTTATTTGAAAATGCATTTTACATTTTAACACCGATGAATCATATACCAAATGAACAAGTGGAAGACCTTAAAGTATGGTTAAAAGGAACAGGATCTCATTTTCTTGTTTTAAATACAGAAGAACATGATTATGTAACAGGGATTGTTAGTCATTTCCCGCATCTTATCGCAGCAGGTTTAGTAAAGCAAGTTGAGAAACATGCAGGAGATAATCCGCTCATTCATCAACTCGCTGCTGGAGGTTTCAAAGACATTACACGTATCGCATCTAGTAGTCCTAAAATGTGGAGTGATATTGTAAAGCAAAATCGAGAGCATTTAATGGTATTATTAAAAGAGTGGATCTCTGAAATGGAAGGTTTATATAAGACAGTTTCTACCGGAGATGCAGGCGAGATTCAAAACTATTTTGCAGATGCGAAAGAATACCGTGATTCTTTACCAGTAAGAAAGAGTGGTGCAATTCCTGCCTATCACGACTTATACGTTGATGTATTAGATAAGGTGGGGGCATTGGCTCATATTACGAGTATTTTAGCGCGCGAGGAAATTAGTATTACGAACTTGCAAATATTAGAAGCGCGTGAAGGACTGCTTGGGGTATTACGTATTAGTTTCCAAAGGGAAGAAGATCGTATGAAAGCAAAGCTAGCGCTTGGAGAAGAAGAATACCAAACTTATGAAACAATTTAAATGAGAAGGTGAAAAACGTGAAAGAAAGAACAATACAACCTGTTAATAACGGATTGAATGGCAATATTACAATCCCAGGTGATAAATCCATTTCACACCGTGCTGTTATGTTCGGTTCGATTGCAGAAGGGAAAACAACAATTAAAGGTTTCTTGCCCGGTGCAGACTGTTTAAGTACTATTTCATGTTTTAAAGAAATGGGAGTAGAAATTACGCAAAACGGTGATGAAGTTATTGTAGTTGGTAAAGGATTAGAAGGTTTACAAGAACCGAAAGCTGTATTAGATGTTGGTAATTCTGGTACAACAATTCGATTAATGTCAGGTATATTAGCTAACACACCATTTTTCTCTTGCGTACAAGGTGATGAGTCTATCGCAAAAAGACCGATGAAGCGTGTAACAAACCCATTAAAACAAATGGGTGCAAACATTGACGGCAGAGAAGAAGGAACATTTACACCGCTAACAATACGTGGCGGAGATTTAAAAGCAATTGAATATATTTCTCCTGTTGCAAGTGCACAAGTAAAGTCAGCTATTTTACTTGCAGGTCTTCGTGCAGAAGGTGTAACAGCTGTTACAGAACCACATATTTCACGCGACCATACGGAAAGAATGCTTGAAGCATTTGGTGTTAAAGTAACTCGCGAAGGGAAAACAGTGAAGCTGTCAGGTGGACAAAAATTAACAGCAACAGACATTCAAGTGCCAGGTGACGTATCATCAGCAGCATTTTTCTTAGTAGCAGGTGCAATCATCCCAAATAGTAAACTAGTATTACAAAATGTAGGAATGAATCCAACTCGTACAGGTATTATTGATGTTTTAGAGAAAATGGGTGCTACGTTCACTGTAGATCTAATTAACGAAGGGGCATCAGAACCAGCTGCAAATATTACAATTGAAACATCTTCATTAAAAGGAATTGAAATTGGCGGAGATATTATCCCTAGATTAATCGATGAGATTCCTGTAATCGCATTAGCGGCAACGCAAGCGGAAGGAATTACAGTAATTAAAGATGCACACGAATTAAAAGTAAAAGAAACAAATCGTATTGATACAGTCGTTGCTGAGTTAACGAAACTAGGAGCTCGCATAGAAGCAACTGATGACGGCATGATCATTTACGGAAAATCAGCTCTAAAAGGCAATACAGTAAATAGTTATGGTGATCATCGCATCGGAATGATGCTTGCGATTGCTGGCTGCCTGGCAGAAGGAAAAACAATTATTGAAGATGCAGAAGCAGTAGGTGTATCATATCCTACATTCTTTGATGAACTTCAAAAGTTAGCTAAATAATAAGGATGGAAAGCAGATACGTGATGTATCTGCTTTTTTTGTTAAAACGTCTTTCTAATTTCACTTACCGAACTACAATAGAAAGAATTGTGATACAATTCAAACAGGGAATGGAGGAGAATTATATGAATGTCATACAATTAAAAGAAGATAAGTTCAGAGAAGCATTATGTTTATCAGAATACGCTTTTCAATATAAAGTAGATGAGGAACGATTACAGCAGCAACTTACAAAGATGAAGGAAAGTCATGAAATATACGGCATTATGGAAGGGGAAGACTTAGCAGCAAAACTACATCTTATTCCGTTTCATATTTACATAGGTAAAGAAAAATTTAAAATGGGTGGCGTTGCAGGGGTAGCGACGTATCCTGAGTATAGAAGAAGTGGGTATGTAAAAGAGCTACTTCAATATTCACTTCAAACGATGAAAAAAGATGGCTATACAGTCTCTATGTTACATCCATTTGCGGTTTCATTTTACCGTAAATACGGCTGGGAACTTTGTGCGAATTTAGTCACATGTCATATGACTAAGAGCGATTTAGTGATGAAAAAACAAGTAAATGGCACTGTGAAACGTTTCAATAAAGAAAATCATCCAGAAGAAGTCGAGAAGCTCTATGAAGCATTTGCAGAACGTTTTTCAGGTATGTTAGTTCGAGAGAAGAACTGGTGGTTTCAAGCGGTTTATGATGATTTAACATTAGCGATTTACTATGATGAAAATAAAAAGGCAGCCGGTTACATGTTATACAAAATAGAAAACTATAAAATGACAGTAGAAGAATTTGTACCACTGCATAATGAAGCACGAAATGGTCTGTGGAACTTTATTTGCCAGCATGATTCTATGATTAAAGAACTTGAAATGACAGTAAGTGAAAACGAACCGTTGCTATATTCATTGCAAGAGCCACGCGTGAAGACAGAAATAAAACCATATTTTATGGGAAGAATTGTAGATGTAGAGCAGTTCTTAAAACAATATGAGTTGAGCTGGAACAATGTACAGCAAGAAGTGATTCTACACATTACAGACGCATTTGCTCCGTGGAACAACGTATCAGTGAGGCTTGCGAATCATGAAATAACAATTATGAAAGAGGAAACAATAGATAAAGGAATTAAGCTGGATATTAACGCATTATCTACAATAATGTTTGGCTACAAGCGTCCGTTAGAACTTAATGAACTAGAATTCATTAGCGGAAGCGAAGAGGAAATACAAGCATTTGAGAATATAGTTCCAGTACGTAAAGCTTTTATTTATGATTTCTTTTAAGCTTTAAATAGGAAATTGGGCTGTCCCAAACAAAATTTGGGACGGTTTTCTCTTTGGTTCTCGTTTTTGTCGGTAAGTCGATGTATTCTAAAAACCGCTGATATAAATTGATTCACAAACAAGGGATTAAAATTGCAACTATACGTAGTTACGCACTTGACTTTTAGTCCTTGTAATTTATAATTAAAAACGGAATGAATTTTCATTCCTAAAAATAGAGGTGGAAAAAATGGCTAAAAACAAACAAGAGGATATTTTTGATGCTGCGATGCAACTTTTTGCAGAGCGTGGTTACGATGGTACGACAATTCCAATGATCGCTGAAAAGGCAAAAGTCGGTGCGGGTACTATTTATCGCTATTTTGAAAATAAAGAGGCACTAGTTAACTCATTATTTTCAAAAAGTATGTTAGAGCTTTCTGAAATGATAAAAACAGATTTTCCTGTTGAAGCAAATATTCGTGAACAGTTTAGTCATACCTACAACCGTTTATTTGAATTTGCGAGAAACAATGTGGACGCTTTTTTATTTACAAATTCTCACTGTGACAGTTATTTTCTTGATGAACAAAGTAAGAAAATATTTGACGATTTTATAGGCTTCTTTATGAATATTATTGAAGATGGAATCGCAAAAGGTTTTCTTCGTCCATTGCCTCCAGTTGCTTTAATTATTATTGTATATCAGCCGCTAGAAGCATTAACGAAAGTAATTGCAACAGGGCAATTAGAATACTCGAAAGAGTTAGTAAAAGAATTGGAAGAAAGCTCTTGGAATGCTATTAGAATCATTTGATTCTATAGCTTTATAAGGACAGGAATGAATATTCATTCCTAAATAGATTTAAAAAATGAAAGTAGGAGAGGGTATTTGTGCAACCAAAGGAATGAACATTCATTCCGGAAAAGATTAGTTTAATAGGGTCTATAGAATAAATCAATAGAATGATAGGAATGAACGTTCATTCCTAAAAATAGTTTCAAAATAATAGGAATGAATATTCATTCCGGAACTAACATTATACTTTCAAAATGGGAGATGATTAAAATGAGTAAGCTAAAAAATTGGAGAAGTTTATCTTTTCTATTATGGATAGTTATTACTATTACAATGATCGTAACGATGCCTAATATGGATAAATTAGTGAAAGAAAAAGGGCATATTACGATTCCGAATACAGAGCAAAGTAGTATCGCTGACAAAATGATAAGAGAGATGGATAAAGACGGGACAGAAAAATATGATGTTATAGCTGTTTTTAATAGTGGAAGTAAAGCAGCTTTAACAACTGAGCAAAAAGATGAAATAATAAAAACAATCAACGCTTTACAAAATGAAAAAGAGCAATTAGGAATTAAGGAAGTTGTTTCACATTTAGATAATAAAGACTTGGAAAAACAATTGATATCTAAAGACAATACGACCATTTTAACGCAAATTTCTGTAGATAAAAAACATGGTGAAATATCAAAAATTGCAAATGGGCTTCATAATAAAATTAAACCGAAGGGAGTTAAAACGTACTTAACAGGAAGTGATTTAATAGCGGGTGATTTTCTTACATCCTCTCAAGAGGGAGTGAAAAAGACAGAAGTTATTTCTATCATTTTCATTTTAGTTGTATTAATCATTGTATTTCGTTCACCAATTGTTCCAATCGTTTCTCTGCTTACAGTGGGTGTATCATATTTAGTTTCAATGGGGATTATTGCCCACCTAGTAGATCAATTTAATTTTCCGTTTTCTAACTTTACACAAGTGTTTGTAGTTGTTGTCCTGTTTGGGGTTGGAACAGACTATAACATTTTATTATATACAAGGTTTAAGGAAGAATTAAGTAAACAAGAAAATGTATTTTTAGCTACGAAAGAAACGTTTAAATCGGCAGGGAAAACCGTTTTATATAGTGGGATAGCAGTACTAATTGGTTTTGCATCTCTTGCTTTAGCGAGTTTTAAATTATATCAATCTACTTCAGCCGTAGCAATTGGTGTCGCAGTATTATTACTCGTATTAACTACGTTAAATCCATTTTTTATGGTGCTTTTAGGAAAAGGAATGTTTTATCCAGTAAAAACATTTAAAGGTCATGAGGATAGTCGTTTATGGGGATTTCTTGCGAAAAACTCAGTAGTAAGACCATTCGCAGCTTTAATCATTGTATTTGTGATATCGATTCCTTTCCTAATGAAATATTCTAACACACTAAATTACAATGATTTATTTGAAGTAGATAATAAATATGAATCGAAAAAGGGGATTAACGTAATAGAAGAACATTTTCCACCTGGTTTTTCTTCACCAAGTACGTTAGTCATTCAATCGGATAACAAGTTAGACGAGGCGAGTTCTCTTCAAACTTTAGATGAACTAACTGATAAGATTTTGAAAGTGAAAGGTGTGTCAGAAGTATATTCACCGACGCGTCCAACTGGGGAAAGGATAAAAGAACTATATATAAATAAACAAGCTGGAGAACTAAATACGGGGTTAGGAGATGCCAATGGTGGTATAAAGGACATTAATGATGGGTTAACTGCTGCGAAAGATAAAATGGGTAGTAAAGACTCAAATAGTCTTGCAAACGTTCAAAAGTTAATTGATGGAACAAACGAAGCGAAAAACGGTGTAACGGCATTAGGAACAGCTTTACATCAACTATCAAGTGGTATAAATGACGGAGCACAAGGTGCGCAACAAATTGAGGGTGGATTAACTTCAGTAAATGAAAATATAAATGTTTTATCTAATGCAACTTCACAACTTCATGCTGGTTATGCACAGTTAGAAAAAGGTTTAAGCTCTTACGATCAATACTTCGGAAGTATTTCTCAAGCAATTGATGGTGCGAAAAAAGGTTATGAACAAATTGAAGTGTTAATGACCAATTTTATTCAAACGAAACCAGAATTAGCAAATGATCCGAACATACTACAAACGATAGGAATTGCTAAAGAGGCTCAGAAGCAATTAGGTGTGCTTTCAAATGAATTAAATCAATTAGCAACGCATCATAAAGCGGCGATGGGCTCATTTAAAGAAGCGAATCAATCGTTATTGAAAGTGGATAACGGTTTAAAAGAAATGAACAATGGAGTTACTAAATTACAAAAAGGAGCAGCTGATCTTAAAAATGGATTAGATGAAGGTGCTTCAGGTTCTAAACAAATTGCGAACAAGTCATCTGAGTTACAAACCGGATTAACAAAAATAAATGATGGGCAAGGCCAGTTATTAACCGGGCTGAAAGACTTGCAAGAACAGATGGGGCAATTACAATCAGGATTATCTAAAAGTACAGAAGGGCTCGAAAAGGTAAGTAACGGACTAGGGGATGCTCAGAAATATTTAGGAGAATTGAATGAATCAAAAAGCTCTGAGAAATTTTATATTCCAAAAGAAGTTTTAGAGGGAGAAGATTTCCAAAAAGCATTGAATACGTACATGTCACATGATAGAAAGACTGCTAAAATGACAATCATTTTAGACGTAAATCCGTATTCAAAAGAAGCGATGCCAATCATTGAAGAAATTAATAAAACGATAGACGGTACATTAAATGGTACAGAATTAAAATCAACAAAAAAAGCGATCGGCGGTACAACAGCAAGAAACGTTGATTTAAAAGAAGTAACGGGCCAAGATTTCTTACGTACAGCTACAATTATGTTAATTGGAATTGCGGTTGTATTACTCGTTATTACACGGTCATTTTTAAATACAATCTTCATTATTGGATCTTTAATATTAGCTTATTTTGCATCACTTGGTATAAGTGAACAAATTAGTACACACATACTAAACGTAGAGTCATTGAGCTGGAATGTACCATTCTTTAGTTTTATAATGATAGTCGCTTTAGGTGTGGATTATAGCATTTTCGTAATGATGAGATACAATGAGCTAGAGGGGGACCCAGCAACGAAAATTGTAAATGCATCTCGTCACATAGGAGGAGTCGTATTATCAGCGGCACTTATTTTAGGTGGTACATTTGCTGCATTAATCCCTTCGGGTGTATTGACGCTTATACAAGTAGCATCTGTTGTTGGTGTTGCACTGTTATTATTAGCTATTATTGTGATGCCAATATTGATACCTGCGTTAATAGGGTTAACGAATAAAATGAAGAATTATACGAAAAAATTAAGTAAAAGAAAGTAAAGAATCCCCTTTTAAAAGGGGATTCTTCTCAGAGTGTTGGGAAACCCT
>NZ_QNUB01000070.1:0-7611 GCF_008042345.1 Bacillus sp. AR8-1 | reverse complement strand
AAATAAAATAAGAAATAATGTAAAAAACTGTTTAAACAAGCAGTTTTTTTTACATTATTTCTTATTAGTGATGCAGCAAACGGATCTTTTATTGGAGTGGAATAAGCTTGGATGTTTTTATAGAAATTAATATAGAAACTGATGGAATCAAATTTAACAAAGGTGATTGGAATCATGATGGTAAACAGGATTCGATAAAAGATAGAGTTAAATCTGGAATCGGAGCAACTTTAGATAAAATTTTTTAGTTTTTAGGAGAGTAATATGGAAAAATACCACGGAAAAAGCACAGAACAAATTATTCAGAAATTGATGCCTGGCAGTGTAAGATCGAGTGTCGTTATGGTATGGGTAGTTATTAATTTTATGATTTTAACCCCATTTTTATTTCCTCCAACCTTTACTATATACTTATATGTGATTTTACCTTTTCTTTTCATTGCTAATATATGGGGAGTATGGGTATTTTTTTGTAAACCAAATGAGCCAAGGTTGGTACACATTTTATATAATGGATTTATGGGGCTAACTTTTTCTTTTGGAAGCTTTATAGTGATTCAAAAGATTGCATATACTTTTATTGAAATTGAAACACCTCTGTTTTTTATTGTTACTTTTGTGCTTTACATTTTTACAATTTATAAATTGATTTCTATTGGAGTGAAAAGTTTTTTAAGGAGATTAAACAATGAAGAAAATGACAATATAAAAATTTCTCCAATTGTTTATTTATCAGGATTGGGATATGTTATTGGACAAATATGTATAGGTACATTATCACAAAACGGTTTAGCGACGGTCTTAATTTTAGTCTTTTCTTTATTGGCTGTTGTGTTTAGTATATCTGGAGCGTATATATGCATATATATTGATTTGAAGAGAGAGGAAATGGATGGGATGCATAATGGACAAATATAATGGCAACAACATAGTGGATTGTATACGAATATTAATACCATTTGATATAAGGAATGTTGTAGGGGCCTTTATGTGGGTTATCATGAATTTTATGCTACTTATCATTTTATTCATATTTCCACCGTTCAATATATACTCTTACGTAGCCTTACCATTTTATGTGATATGTAATCTATGGGGAATTTGGGTTTCTATTCATAAGCCTCGGCAGCCTCAATTGCAACATTTACTATATTCTGGATTTGTTGCTTTAAGTATTTCATTTTGTAGCTTCATAGCTGTACAAAAGTTAGCTTACGAATTCGTAGAAATAGAGTCACCTTTATTTTTTACTCTATCGCTTATTGCATATAGTTTAATTGTTTATAAATCTGAATTATTCTGGATTAAATATTTTACAGCCCGCTTAAGGGGGACAACTGATCAAGATGTGAAAATTCCTAAAATTGTATATTTTTCTGGTTTAGGTTATATGATTGGTCAAGTTATTATTGGGATTTTGAGCCAAAAAGCTATGGCGATTGTGCTAATCGTTATATTGTCATTTATTTCAGTTGTTTTCCTAGCGCTAAGTACACATTTGTATTTTTACTTTGATTTCAAAAAACAAGGTATTACTTCGCGACATTTAAAAAAATTACATTCTCAAAAGAAGCCTAGACTGTCAAGAAAGGAAAGGAGACAATCCACGGCTGCTTCGGGACATGTAAATATACCACATTCTCAAAAGAAACCTAAACTTACAAGAAAAGATATACGAAATTAAGAATTTGTAATTAAATAAAACCTAGGTTTACGTAAATACCACGTCAAATGATAATAGAATTTTATCTTGTATGAATGGAAATTAAAGAAGTTAGATAGGAATCAGGCTGTACAGAAAAATTCGATAGGTTCAAATACTAATTAGTATGAGATATATAACTTATACTGGTTAAAGCTTCGTCGTACTGAAAAAATAATATTCACAAATATTAATAGGTTTGGTATGATTAATTTCGACAAGTTAATCGAGGCCGGAGATATTTGAGATAAGCCATACATTTATTTAGGGATACAGAAGTGTCCTCTAAATAAATTATGGCTTTTTTTATTGATGAACTGTAATCAATAAGGAGTTACATGTGAATAGGAGGGATATGGAAAATAAATAGTATAGTAATAACATAGGGGAATTGTATTTGTAAGATTGGAATTTTCATATAAGCTTATAAAAATAATGAAAGTATATCTTCTATTTCGTGTAAATCTCATTAACTTGTTGAAATTTGCAACGTAGGAAGGGTTAGAAGGATGAGAAAAATTATTAGCGTTTTAGTTATTTTCTTTATGACGGGAAGTATCTTTGCTGGGGGAGCTGTTCATGTGAAAGCAGAAGGGAAGCATGAATGGAATACGAATAAGTTTTTAAATATTGCACATCGCGGAGCAAGTGGACATGCACCTGAGCATACTTTTGCTTCTTATAATCTAGTGAAAAAAATGAAAGCGGATTATTTAGAGTTAGATATCCAATTAACAAAGGATGGCCAATTAATTGCAATGCATGATACAGCAGTTGATCGCACTACAAATGGAACAGGCGAAGTACGTGATAAAACGTTAAGCGAAATAAAGAGTTTAGATGCAGGATCATGGTTTAATAAAGCGTATCCAGAAAAGGCTAAGCAAGAGTATGTTGGGCAAAAAGTTCCAACTCTTGAAGAAATTTTTCAAAAGTATGGAAGAAGTATGAAGTATTATATTGAAACAAAATCACCAGATGTGTATCCAGGAATGGAAGAGAAATTGTTGGCGTTGTTACAAAAGTATAATTTAGTAGGTCAAAACATGTCTTCTAGCCGTGTTATGATTCAATCATTTAGTAAAGATAGTTTGAAAAAGATTCATAGTATGAATGAAAATATTCCGTTAGTTCAATTGCTTTGGTATTATCCAAATGAAAACAATGAAATTGTCGAATGGTCTGGCATTACACATGAACCGAAAAGTGTAACGAATGATGATTTTCAAGAAATTAAAAAGTATGCAGCTGGTATTGGACCAAACTTACGTAATGATAACGGAGAACTAATTATTGATGAGTCATATATGAAAATGGCTAGGAAAAATGGACTGTTAATTCACCCTTATACAATTAACGAGAAACCAGATATGAGACTGTTAATCAAATGGGGTGCTACAGGAATGTTTACAAATTATCCGGATCGATTACATAGTGTATTGAAGGAAAAATAAGTGGAAAAGGGTATACCAGTGTTTTAGGTATACCCTTTTTAATTTAACTCCCCGATAAACAGAATCTCTTTTTCATAGCATTCATCTTCATCATAAATAATTTCTTGAAAGCGAAGTGTTTGGAAGGAATGATAAACTGAAATTTCCCATGTCTCCCCAAAATCAATTTCATTTGAAAGAAGGATCCATTTTTGAAATTCACTATTTCTATTAAAGAAATTATGAAAATAGTCCTCATTTTTAAATATAATGATTTGCGAATCCCATAAATTATTTATAGAAATCAAAACAACAACTCGATATGTATGTGTATCGCTCGGTTTCATAGTTATTAAATGATTTGCTTGATTTAATAAGGTTTGAATACATAATCGCTTTACTTTTCTAGGTGTTTTACGAGAGTCAATAAAAGCTTGCGAAACTGGCAATAGCATATTCCAATATTCATCGTTATAGAAAGTAGAAGGGAACGTTTTTGCATGTTCCTCAATTCGCTTTATCATAGTGTTTGTTTTTCGTTTCATACCACGTATTTTCTTTTCACGCATTGAGAGTCATCTCCATAAATTTTTGTAATGCAGCAGAGTGATATATATCTTTTCTAGTAATAAAAGTAGTAGGAACTTT
Organism: Bacillus sp. AR8-1; assembly: GCF_008042345.1. Taxonomy (NCBI): domain Bacteria; kingdom Bacillati; phylum Bacillota; class Bacilli; order Caryophanales; family Bacillaceae; genus Bacillus; species Bacillus sp. AR8-1. The sequence goes on along the minus strand of NZ_QNUB01000070.1, from coordinate 3,828 downwards.
TTTGAAGCTATTTGGTAAAGGATTGAATGATATGTCATGTTTGTGACCATTTAAAATAGACTTCATCATAATTGCTATGCCTATACCTGATTTTACACATGCGAGTATCGCTTCAATTGTTCCAAACTCTAATACTCGTTTAGGTGAAATTCCTTCTTCTTGAAGCCAATCTTCTAATAAATTTCTATAATAGCACCCGTGACTAAATGCAAGTAAATTCATGTCTCCTATGTCTGTAAAGGAAGATAAAGGCTTTTTGCTAATGAGAACTAATTCTTCTTCATGAAATATATTTGTATGAAGTTCAGCATGCTGAGTGGTTCCAGCGATAAACGCCCCGTCTAGTTTTCGTTCTAATACAAGTCTAATCAATTGTTCCGTCGTATTTGATTCTAAAATCAATTCGACTTTTGGGTATTCCTCATAATAGGCCGTTAATATAGATGGAAGTCTTACAGCTGTTGTAGATTCTGTACATCCAATTTTTAAAGTGCCCCTTGGTTCGATCTCATTACTTTGAACTGCTTTAATAGATTGATCCATTAAGTGGATAATTTGTTTAGCGTATGTTAATAAAATCTCACCGTTAGAAGTTAAAGTTACACCTTTTCCGTTTCGGTAAAATAAAGGTACACCTAGTTCGTTTTCTAGTTGTTTCATACGCATTGTTACGCCAGACTGTACATAGTTTAAATTTTTAGCTGCGTGAGATATGTTTTTTTCTTTCGCAACTTCGTAAAATACAGTTAAATCTTTTATATCCAAGTATCATCCCTCCATAAAAGGTATCATTTTTTTTGATGGATTACATGATAAATCTTTATTTTATATGATATCAGAACTTTCATACAATGGAAGGGGATGGAGGGATTATTGTGTTAATGGAAGAAGGGATGAATGGTACTTATAAGTGGGTTATGTTAATTTTTGCGACAGTTGCTCAAACAACAGCGACACTTATAACGTATGGTATTGGAGCATTTGCTTTATTTTGGAAAGAAGAATATGCACTTACGAATACGGAGAGTGGATTGTTAGTAAGTGTTGTAAATATAGGACCGCTATTTTGTATGCTTTTTGTTGGGCGGCTACTTGATCAATACAATGAAAAGTTGTTAATTTCGATAAGTTTATTTTTACTAGGGGGTTCGTTTTTACTGACTAATATGGTCAATGGATTTAATGGGTTACTCTTTGTACTTTTATTAGTAGGAACGTTTTATAGTGTTTCGCACCCAGGAGGAAGTAAGGTGATAATGAAGTGGTTCTCAAAAGAAAATCGCGGGTTAGCGATGGGGATTAGACAAGCCGGTATACCGATTGGTGGTACATTAGCGGGAGTATTGATCCCGTTTCTTACAATAAAATATAATATGGCCTATGCGGTAAATAGCATTGCATGCATTTGTATAATTGGAGGGTTTTTATTTTTTATATTTTATAAGGAACCATATATTCAAGAGAAAGTTAAACAAGAACGTAGTAAACTTTCTTTTTGGATGCAGTTAAAAGAAGTGATGTGTAAAAAAGAGTTGTATGCAATTTATATAACTGGCATTTGTATGATTTCATTGCAAATGGTGTTAGTTGCACACTTTATAAAATTTTTAGTATTGGAACAATCAATCACGCCAATTTTAGCTGGAAAAGTATTTTCCGTTATGTTCTTTTCTGGAATGGTTGGTAGGGTTATATTAGCAGCTACTAGTGATTTATTTTATAAGGGGAATAGGCGTACCCCCTTATTTATAACTGTTTGTATTTCTATTTTCTTCATTCTAATATTAGTAATGAGCATACATACAATAACGAATGTATTGTATGGCGTAAGTGCATTGTTAGGGTTCTTTTCAATTGGATGGTTTAGTCTTTTTATAACTGAAGTTGCGGAATCAGCAAGTGAAGAATCGGTAGGGATGACAGTGAGTTTTGCACTTACATTAAATCAAATTGCTATTATTGTTGCGCCTGCTTTATTTGGTTATATTGTAGATAAGAAGGGATATACGTACGCGTGGTTATGCATAGTTGTATTACTAACTATTTCAGCGGTTAGCTTATATAGGAAGTATAGAAAATGAAGGAATGTTAGCAATGTAAATTTTTTATGAAGAAAGTCTAAAGAAATGTTGAATGAGCGACATTTCTTTTTTATTTGTTGTATAATCAAAATGTAAATGAGATTCGTTTTCAATTTCGTTCATTACCTCTTTTGAAATTACCTGTAATTTTAGCCATAATTAGCTGTTTTTCTTTATCGTTATTTGCATGATTTATTTTATTTAAAAATTTTTCAGCATCATTTCCTTTTAATACCATAATCTGTTTTCTGTAATATTCAATTAATACCATGTTGTTTTTTATTATCCGATAATGAAACATTTTATCATCTAAACGATTGCGTTTATCGGTATTTTTCATATTACATCTCCATTCTTTTTAGTATGTAACAAATGTTACAAAAGAATTTGAAATTATAGTTTAATGCATCCGATTGTATGTTGGAAATTTTGCAAGAAAGAAATACAATAGAGAGTAGTAAAAATTGAAAATGAGAAAAAGGAATCTAGTTTTAACAGAGTGAATATTAAATAATATTATAATATACTTGATAATTAAAAGATATAAAATAGAATGGATGTACGTTAAGTGAAACTAGATAAAAGAGGGTTCCTAGTATGTTAAAGAAATGGTTAATCGTTTTCTTTATTTTTGCTGTTTTTTGTGGAAGTGTTGTTACACTAATACATGCAAATAAAGGAAAAAAATATGATACAAAGGCATTTTCTAATGTAAATAGTAAGCAAAAAGATGTTAAGCAGGAAGTTGATGCGAATGAGAAAAAGCGTTATGAAATTGCAGCTGGAAAACTAGATCAGTACTTAAAAGATAAAGGATTTAATGGGAGTGTTCTTGTAGCAAGTAAAGATCATGTCATTTTACGAAAAGGCTACGGTTATGCGAATGTGAAAGATCAAGTATTAACAACGCCAAGAACGAAATATCGCATTGGGTCTATTACGAAAACAGTAGTTGCAATATCTATTATGCAACTAAAAGAAAAAGGGAAGTTGAACATTGAAGACAATGTAAATAAATATATCCCATCGTTTCCGGCAGATAAAAACATTACGTTACGAAACTTGTTAACACATACGTCTGGATTACCAGAACAGGGACAAGGTAGTGTTGACGCAGCATCACGGTTAAAATTAGTAACGTGGATTGGGGCACAAACGTTACAATTTCCAGCAGGGACAGGCTGGAAATATACAGATTATAATTATATGGTGCTTGCATATATTGTAGAAAAAATATCGAATAAACCACTTGCTGAATATGTGAAAGAAAATATTTTGACTCCTGTTGGAATGCATGAATCTGGAATGGGCGCAACACTCCCAGAAGATATTTTCTTAGCAGAAGGGTATACGAAAAAAGATAATAAGTTAATAGCCACGCCTCGCTTAAAAATGAACTGGTTGTATGGCTGTGGTGAAATGTATACGACTGTTGAAGATATGAAAAAGTTAGATGAAGCTATTATGGATGGTAAACTACTTTCTAAACAGAGTATATCAGATATGTTTTCTGCATCACCTGCAAGAAAATATGGATTTAGTTTCTATATTTACCCAGATTATTATCATAACCACGGTGTATTAGCTGGCTGGAACACTTTTAATAATTTTAACTGGGATAAACGAACGTTTGTCATATTATTTTCTAACGTCCAAAATGGTATGAATGATGCATTTAATCAAGAATTTAGGAAAATGGCGAATGATTTAATAGAAGGAAAGTAATTATAAAAAAATCGGTATTGAT
>NZ_QNUB01000007.1:0-1235 GCF_008042345.1 Bacillus sp. AR8-1 | reverse complement strand
ATCGCTCGGTATAAGTGACACAATCATTTTGAATTGGGTAAACCAATATAAACAGAATGGTCTGGAAGCTTTTCTAAAACGATGTACAAATTACACACAACAATTTAAACTAGACGTACTAAACTTTATGATTGAAAACGGTATGTCCTTATTTGAGACGGCAGCTATCTTTAATATTCCTGCCCCTTCAACGATTTCTGTTTGGAAAAAACAGCTCGAAACACAAGGAATTGATGCCCTTCAATCTAAGAAAAAGGGGCGTCCATCCATGAAAAAAGATTCAAATAAACAATTAAAACAACCTTTAGCTGAAGGGTCAGTCGAAGCACTTGAAGCACGCATTAAACAGCTTGAGATGGAAAATGAGTACTTAAAAAAGTTAAATGCCTTAGTTCAAAACAAGGAAAAATCACAAAACAAGACAAAGCGCAAGTAGTCTACGAATTAAGGCATAAATATTCGGTCAAGGCACTCGTGGAGCTAGCTACTATTCCTCGAAGCACGTATTATGATTTAGTAAAGAAAATGAATCGTCCAGATCTAGATGCCGATTTGAAAGCTGAGATTAAAGCGATTTATGAGGAAAATGAAGGTCGTTATGGTTACCGTCGCATTCGTGATGAATTAACGAATCGTGGCCAGAAAGTGAACCACAAGAAGGTTCAGCGCATTATGAAAGAGCTTGGGTTAAAGTGTGTTGTGCGTATGAAGAAATATAAATCCTATAAAGGAAAAGTCGGTAGAATTGCACCTAATATTTTAGAGCGTAATTTTTATACAGATGCACCGAATCAAAAGTGGGTAACAGACATTACAGAGTTTAAATTGTTTGGAGAAAAACTGTATGTATCACCTGTATTAGATTTGTATAATGGTGAAATTATTACCTATACAATTGGTTCTAGACCGACGTATTCGCTTGTTTCAGACATGTTAGAGAAAGCATTGGAACGTTTACCTGAAACCCACCAGCTACTGATGCATTCGGATCAAGGATGGCATTATCAAATGAGACAGTACGTCCGTACACTTGAATCAAGAGCTATCGTCCAGAGTATGTCTCGAAAAGGCAACTGTTACGACAACGCAGTAATAGAAAATTTCTTTGGGATTATGAAGTCGGAGTTCCTCTACATAAAAGAATTTGAAAATGTAGAGCACTTTAAAATAGAATTAGAAAAATATATAGATTATTATAATACGAAACGGATTAAGGCAAAATTAAAAATGAGCCC
>NZ_QNUB01000069.1:0-30975 GCF_008042345.1 Bacillus sp. AR8-1 | reverse complement strand
GTTTCCCAACACTCTGGAAAAAAGTAGGAGAATATCTCCTACTTTTTTTACGCTGTTCCAATCTGATCTTGATCCGCCACATCAGAATCAAACGTATTTGTTGCACTAACACCGTTAAAAGTATTCACGACAAATCCAACATTAGAAGCTCCGGATCCATTATAAGCTTTCGTATTTTCTTTCGGAGATACGTTATAAAAATCCCCTAAATTAAAAGAACCATTACTGTTTTGAACGACGAGATTTCCAACAACGGAAGGCATACTATCCACCTACTTTACTAAGCTATTTAATTATTATATGGATTATTGAGCGGAAGGTTCATCAGTAATATATTGGCGAATTTGCATAATACGAGAGTTATTGAAAGCATAATCAACATTTCCAATTTGAAAGCAACCAGAATTTAAGAGTGTTCGTAATTCAACGTCATTCACTTCAATAAAAGGACATTCATTTACAATGTTTAATTTTACATCTGTCGTTCGTTTTGGGATTGTAACGTGTTCATCTGTAAAAATTTCAAATGCATCTAAGCGACCTTCGCCTTTTATATAACAAGGAATTTCCCGGTGGACGGCAAGAGCCCTACTTTTTAACTCCATTTGATTTGCATCTCCAACTTGAAATACAGCAGCAATCCCTAAAGAAATAATAGAAACATTTTGGACAATGGACACATGATGCAACATAATTTCTCAGTCTCCTTAACCTGGAGTAGGAGGGACATCTGTTACTAATGGTACAAATGGACCCTCTGTAACTGTTTCAAATGGTGTATCGAGAATAGAAGATAGAATGAGGAGATTTGCATCTCCAATTAAAAAGAGTGCGGACGACGATACACCGTTCATTTTAATCTGTCCGACTTTTAACTCACGGTTTACAACGTTAAGGTTCATACATACTTACTCCTTTCGGAAATTTCCCGGTATGTGCTGAATAAAGGAGAGAAAGGCTTTGTCAATATCTTGTTTCATTGCCTGAATAATGATATCTCGTAAATAATCTGGATCTGTTGAAATACCTTCATATGATTGCGCTTGTGATAAATAATAAGGGAGTCGATGCTCCATCTGTTTTTTTATGTCATCTACCATCATTTGTCGATACATTTCATCAAGCGGTGTTCTCTCTTCTTGTTCAAAATGGAGAATACGATTATATGCTTCTTCATCTAAGTATCGATGCATTTCTTGGAGGATACCTTGATAAAAGTCTGGGTTTGTTTCGGTTTCAGGGTTTACCTTCAATGTTTCTGTATCCACTTGAAAATCTTCAATTTGTTGTCCTTTTGCTGAAAATGGGTTTAAACCAATATTTAAAGTACCATTTAAATTTTCGACTTTTAATTGATCGAATTTGTATTCCACTTTTCCTACAGAAGAGGAGGGGCGATTTTTTAATTCGTTAAGCTCTTCTTGGAGTTGGCGCACTTGTTCTTCTAAATTTAGGATGGCTGCTTGTTGTGTTTGAAGAGCTTGTTGAAGTTGGTGTAAGTAAGTATATATATCTTGATTCATTTGTGAAACCTCCTTTTCAATAGGGAGGGTAAAAATATTCCTGCTATATATTTATGACAAGGATGTCTTAAGAAGAACTAGTTGATGGTTTGATAGAAATAATTTGTCCTTTTGCCTGTAATGGGCGAAGCGGCTCCGTAAATCCGCCCGTATTTGAAAATTTAGATAGGGCTTTAATACTTCCGGCAGTACCAATTTGGAACACAGAAGAGGTTGTAATACTATCAATTTTAATACTGTTGATGATGATACTTTGGTTTACATAAAAATTCAATGCAATTGCCTCCTTTAAGTTGAGCCAATTATCGCTTGATCGATTACATCTGAATCGTTGACAGTCGTTGCACTTTGATAATTGTAGACAGAAACATTATCTCCAACGTTGAAAGAACCGGCCCCGGCGAAAGCACGTGAGTAACTAATAGGCCTAATCGCAAATACATCTCCAATATGAAAAATACCACTTGATCCAATATTGACGATACGAATATGTCCGACCATAGCTGGCATACAAAACACCCTTCGTTTTTAAAATTTTCTTTTCTACTATTGTATGGGCGTTTCCAATAAAATGTGTGTTTTTTTGAAATAAAAGAAACACACGCGTTATTGCGTGTGTGTGTTGAACGTTTGAGTAGGGTGTAAATCCGTATGTACATGACAAATTACATTTAAGAGCCTGTCCAGTTCTTGGCTACAATCCACTGTTCTTTGAGAAGTCATTCCATAGCGTTCAGCAAAATAGATCATTTTTTCACGTTTTTTTTCAATAGCTTGCTCAAACATTGAAATCGGCTCCATCTCTAAATGAAATTTTTAGTATATATGTAGTACATATTATACAAAAACTCCATAAAAAAGAAATACCTTCGCTAAAAAAAGTAAAATTTCTACATTTTATGCTAAATAATGAATAAGTAACGAATAAGTGCGAGAAGAATATTGTAAAAATTAGCGTGCATGAGAAGGTTTTTTTCTTGCGGATGCGAATACAATTAAAAGGTATGAGTTTTAGGATGGAGAGTGGAAATATTGCGTTTTGTAACGGCGAAGAAAGAAGAAAAGGTATTTGTAGGTATTGTGGATGAAGAAGAAGAAAAGGTATTACACTTAAGAGAAGCGCAAAGACAAAAAGGGGAAAAGGTTACAATCCCTATTACAATGTTAGAGTGTATTGAAAGAGGGACTGAATGCTTTGAGAAAGTATGTGAAATTGTAAATTGGGCAAAAGAGAACGGGGAAGCGGCGTATTATCCGTTAACAGAGGTGAAAATATTAGCGCCGATTCCAAGGCCAAGAAAGAATATTTTGTGCGTTGGAAAAAACTATCGTGAGCATGCGGTAGAAATGGGCGGAGTAGAGTCTATTCCAGAAAATATAATGATCTTTACGAAAGCACCAACAACAGTTATTGGCATAAATGAGCAAATTAATGGTCACCCTCACGCAACGGACGAACTAGATTACGAAGGAGAACTAGCTATCATTATTGGTAAGCGAGGGAAGCAAATTAAAGAAGAAAAAGCGCTTGAGCATGTTTTTGGTTATACGATTATAAATGATGTAACAGCTCGAGATATTCAAAGAAAACATAAACAGTTTTTCCTTGGGAAAAGCTTCGATACATTTTGTCCGATGGGACCGTATTTAATTCATAAATCGGTGGTTGAAACGCCGAATGCATTACACATTGAAACGGTAGTAAATGGAGAAGTAAGGCAAACTTCCAACACAAATAAAATGATTTTTTCAATAGAAGAAATTATTTCAACGATAAGCAAAGGAATGACTTTAGAACCAGGCGATATTATCGCAACAGGAACGCCGGCTGGTGTCGGAAAAGGTTTTACACCACCGAAGTTTTTACATGCTGGTGATGAAGTGGTCATTACAGTGGAAAGAATTGGTACTTTGCGAAATGTAGTGAAATGAAAAAAGAGCTATCTTGTATAAAGATAGCTCTTTTCTATGGTCTCGGATTATAGAGATAATCGATAACGGCAAAAGTGTAAAGACCAATTAATGCAAGTGTACAAATGCCAAATAATATAACCGCAAGTGCGCTTTTTTCTCGTCCAAATCCAATAATAGTAAGAATAACAGCAGTCCAAAATGATGCTTTCAGTAGTGTGAGTGTAGTAGGAGTTGAGTAATGAAGCCATGTTGTGGAAAGTAGGAAACTAAAGAATGTAACTAAAATAAACGCTGTAGCTAAATAGTTAATATGTTTACCATATCTTAGTAGCATATCGCACCTCCTTTATGAATTTAAAATACAGAAAATTACAATTTCATCTTGATATAATTGAATATAAAAAGAAAGAGGTTGTCCCAACATGTTGGACAACCTCTCTATTATTACGATAATACAGCTTTAATTTTTTGGAATGCCCACTCTAAATCTTCTTCAGAGATTACTAGAGGTGGTGCGATACGAATTACGTTTTCGTGTGTTTCTTTACATAGTAGACCAGCTGCTTTTAGTTGTTCACAGTAAGGACGAGCTGGCTCGTTTAATTCGATACCGATGAATAAACCTTTACCGCGAACTTCAGTGATCATTGGGTTATCAATTTCTTTTAATTGCCCAACTAATTTTTCTCCTAATTGAAGAGAACGCTCTGTTAATTTTTCTTCTTCTAACACTTCAAGAGCTGCGATAGAAACAGCACATGCAAGTGGGTTACCGCCGAATGTAGAACCATGAGAACCTGGCTCAAATACACCTAAAATGTCGCGGTTTGCTGCAACACAAGAGATCGGGAACACACCGCCACCAAGGGCTTTACCAAGTATGTACATGTCAGGAGTTACATCGTCCCAGTCACAAGCGAATACTTTACCAGTACGGCCTAAGCCTGTTTGGATTTCATCTGCTACGAATAAAACGTTTTCTTTTTTACATACTTCAAGAGCTTCTTTTAAGTAACCAGCTGGTGGGATGTTAATTCCTGCTTCACCTTGAATTGGCTCTAAAATGAATGCTGCTGTGTTTGGTGTAATTGCGGCTTTTAATGCTTCTAAATCACCGTAAGGAATTACAACGATGCCAGGAAGCATTGGACCAAATCCACGCTTGTACTCTTCATTTGAAGACATAGAAACAGAACCCATTGTACGTCCGTGGAAGTTATCTTCACAAACGATGATTTCAGCACGGTTTGCTTCTACTTTCTTCACATCATAAGCCCAGCGACGAACTGTTTTAATTGCAGTTTCAACAGCTTCAGCACCTGTATTCATTGGAAGTACCATTTCTTTATTAGTTAGTTTCGCAACTTTTTCGTACCAAGGACCTAATTGATCGCTATGGAAAGCACGAGAAGTTAACGTAACACGATTAGCTTGGTCAATTAAAGCGTTAATAATTTTCGGGTGACGATGACCTTGGTTTACTGCAGAATATGCACTTAATAAGTCCATATAGCGGTTTCCTTCAGGATCTTCTACCCAAACACCTTCTGCTTTAGAAATAACGATTGGAAGTGGGTGATAGTTATTTGCTCCATATGTGTCTGTAAGTTCGATAATATCCTTAGTTTGAATCATGATTGTTCCCCCTTTTGTTATTACAAGAAGTTTGTAAATACTCTAAATATTATAGCATTTAAATGTAAAAAAGCGAAACATTTCCTGAAAATAAATGAACATGTTATCATATAGAGTGAAAAAGTGTGAAAAGAGGAGGTAAGGGTTACGATGGTACATATGCATATTACAGCATGGGCGTTAGGTTTAATTTTATTCTTCGTTGCGTATTCACTTTATTCAGCAGGAAGAAAAGGTAAAGGTGTACATATGGGGCTTCGTCTTATGTACATTATCATTATTGTGACAGGTTTCATGTTGTACATGGGGATTATGAAGACTGCAACAAGTAACATGCACATGTGGTATGGTTTAAAAATGATAGCTGGTATTTTAGTTATCGGTGGAATGGAAATGGTTCTTGTGAAAATGAGCAAGAACAAAGCAACAGGGGCAGTTTGGGGGCTATTTATTGTTGCATTAGTAGCAGTATTTTACCTTGGACTGAAATTACCGATTGGTTGGCAAGTATTCTAATAAAGAAAATAAAACCACCTTATAATCTCAAAGACTTGGGAGCTAAGGTGGTTTTTACTTTTTATGTCGCATCGATATGTAACTCTTCTCCATTTACTTTCGTAAAACGGAACATGTTTTTATTGGATGTAGTGTGACGGACGAAATGATGCTGTAGTGTACAGATCATCTCTTCGTTATCAAACAAAAGAATATTTACTCCTTCGCGTGACTCCTCTTTCGGTAAGAAAGATAAATAATTATGACAATACATGCAATCATATAAAGAGTAGTGAAGTGATTGCAATGATTCGGTTAATAATGTGAAGACAGAGTCAGGTAATTCCTCGAGCCATTCATTATAGCTAAGAAGTAATTTTTTTCGAATACGTATCATTTCCCCGTTTTGCAGGTGGTGCTGTTCGTTGGCGATTTGTAATATATCTTGTTCATAGAAACGAGCTGGTAGCCAGTTGTTGTTATATAAAATCTCAAAACCATCTTCGGCAATATCTTCTAATAAAAATGCTTCATCATTTTCATCATCAAAGAATACCCATTCATTGTTTATATATTCTACATTACCGACTGTATGAGCGCGGGGCTGGTTATATAAAATATGGTTACGTTGTATCATACATGATTTCTCCTTTATGAAAAGTAGTTATTCCTGTTATAGACAGTTCGTGCATTCTTTATAACTAGACACATCTAGACATAGGTGGGCATACAATAAAACACGTTTTACTGAGTGAGAATGCTATTCCATATGTGGATAGTAGGTTATCGTCAAGTTTTCCATTTTTTGATCCGCACTCTTAGGGTGGGGATTACTGCACGTTCAAGAAAAGAAATAAGATGGAAGGATGATTTATATGTGCGGGATTACAGGGTGGGTGGATTATAAACGCTCATTAGAAGGAGAAAGAGATGTCGTTACGAAGATGGCTGAGACGTTAGCGAAACGTGGTCCGGATGATAATAAAGTTTGGATTAAAGGCAATGTCGCATTTGGGCATAAACGTTTAATCGTTGTTGATCCTGAGGGTGGTAAACAACCGATGACTTGTTTAAAAGATGAAACGAATTACGCCATTTGCTATAACGGTGAACTTTATAACACAGAAGACATTCGAAAGGAATTATTAAGAAGAGGATATACGTTCAAAGGTCATTCTGATACAGAAGTATTATTAGCTTCTTATATTGAATGGAAAGAAGAATGTGTCGATCATTTAAACGGTATATATGCGTTTGCAGTATGGGACGAACAGAAAGAACAAGTATTTATTGCGCGAGATCGATTAGGTGTAAAGCCACTTTTTTATAAATATGATAGCGGACGCTTATTATTTGGTTCGGAGTTAAAAGCGATATTGTCGCATCCAGATGTGAAGGCGGAAGTAACGTTAGAAGGGTTATCCGAAATATTCGGCCTCGGACCGTCAAGAACGCCTGGCCATGGTATTTATGCTGGTATAAAAGAATTACGTCCAGGTCATGCGATGACATTTTCAAAGAACGGTTTATGTATATGGAGATATTGGAATGTAGAAAGTAAAAAACATGAAGACTCTTTTGAAGAAACAGTAGAGAAAACGCGCTTTTTATTACAAGATGCGATTACAAGGCAGCTTGTTTCTGATGTGCCACTATGTACTTTTTTATCAGGTGGTGTAGATTCGAGCGCTATTACAGCTATCGCAGCAAAAGAATACGAGAAATCAGGAAAAGGGCAATTACACACGTATTCTATTGATTACGAAGATAATGACAAATACTTTAAAGCGAATGCGTTCCAGCCAAATTCAGATGCTCCGTTTATTAATTTAATGACTGAGACATTTCAAACAACCCATCATCGCTGCGTCATTTCGAATGAAAAATTAGCAGAGTATTTAACTGAAGCAGTACTCGTTCGTGATTTGCCTGGTATGGCAGATATCGATTCGTCATTATTATGGTTTTGCCGCGAAATTAAACAAGATTTTGTCGTCGGTTTATCTGGGGAATGTGCAGATGAAATATTTGGTGGATATCCGTGGTTTTATAGAGAAGATGATTTACAATCGAGTGCCTTTCCGTGGATGCGCTCTACAGAAGCACGTGAACAACTGCTAAAGAAAGAATGGAGAAATAAATTAAATTTACAACAATATGTACAAAGGCGCTATGAAGAGTCGATTCAAGAAGTTCCTATTTTAGAGGGAGAAAGTCCGCTAGAAGCAAAAAGACGCCAATTATTTTATTTAAATATGGTATGGTTTATGACAACATTATTAGACAGAAAAGACCGCATGAGTATGGGGGCAAGTTTAGAAGTACGTGTTCCATTTGCAGATCATCGCCTTGTCGAATATGCGTGGAATATTCCTTGGGAAATGAAAATGTATAAAAACCGCGAAAAAGGTCTATTACGTAAAGCGTTAGAAGATGTACTTCCACATGACATCTTATATAGAAAGAAGAGTCCTTATCCGAAAACGCACAATCCACACTATACAAAAGCAGTAACAGTATGGCTTCAAAATCTATTAACGGATAAAGGTTCAATTTTACACGAATTGTTTGATAAGGAGCAGTTGAACGGATTAATTCAGTCTGGTGGCAGTGCATTTCAAACACCATGGTTTGGTCAATTGATGACTGGGCCACAGCTTTTAGCTCATTTAGCACAAATTCACGTTTGGTTTAAAGAATATGGGGTAAATATTAAGGAATAAGGGAAAAGCGGCTTACAATTATGTAAGTCGCTTTTTATTAAAGAAATTGTCATATAAAATTCAAAATCACCTTATAAATAATACTTAATTAGAATTATTATTTTGACGTACTTATTATTACTTGTTATAATTGGAAACAAACGTTCTGAAAAGGATTCTCATTTATAAAATTGAGGTGTTATATAGATGACAAAGAAAAAAATAGGTTTACTCGTAATGGCGTATGGAACACCAGAATCATTAGACGATGTAGAGGCATATTATACACATATCCGTCACGGACGTAAGCCGTCAGAAGAAGCGCTTGAAGATTTAATTGGGCGCTATAAAGCGATTGGTGGAATTTCGCCGCTTGCAAAAATTAAGAAAGAGCAGGCGCATAAATTAACAGATTCGATGAATAACATATTTACAGAGTATGAATTTACTTGTTACTTAGGTTTAAAACATACTGCGCCATTTATAGAAGATGCTGTAGAGGAAATGAAGCGAGATGGAATTGAGCAGGCGATTAGTATCGTATTAGCACCGCACTATTCTACATTTAGCATTAAAGCGTATAATGATCGTGCTATTCGTCTTTCAAAAGAAATCGGTGGTCCTGTTATTGAACGAATTGAACAATGGTATGATGAACCGAAATTTATTTCGTATTGGGCAGACCAAATAAAAGAAACGTTTACAGAAATTGATGATAAAGAGAAAGCAGTCGTAATTTTCTCAGCGCATAGTTTGCCAGAAAAGATTATTGCAGCAGGAGACCCATATGTAGAACAACTAAAGTATACGGCAGATTTAATTGCAGAAGCTGCAAATATTCAAAACTATACAATCGGTTGGCAAAGTGCTGGGAATACTCCTGATCCATGGATTGGTCCAGATGTGCAAGATTTAACGAAAGATTTATATGCAGAGCATGGGTACGAATCTTTCGTATATTGCCCAGTTGGTTTTGTAGCGGAGCATTTAGAAGTTTTATATGACAACGATTATGAATGTAAAGTTGTAACTGATGAATTAAATGCCAAATATTTTAGACCAAGTATGCCGAATGCACAATCTGCATTTATCGACTGTTTGGCTGAAATTGTTTCAAAAAAAGTGAAGGAAATAGTTGACAAAGGTTTAGTTTTGAATAATAATTAGTTTATAATAATTTTAAATAAATAATAATTACTATGAAAGAAAGAGGAGGATCCCCCTAGATGAATCCAAATAATCGCTTAACAACAAACCAAGGTGCTCCAGTTGGAGATAACCAAAATTCTCGTACAGCTGGTCGTCGTGGACCAGTATTATTAGAAGACTATCATTTAGTAGAAAAACTTGCGCACTTTGATCGTGAACGTATTCCGGAGCGTGTTGTGCATGCACGTGGTGCAGGTGCTCACGGTGTATTCGTAACGAAAAATAGTATGAAGCAATATACGAAAGCGGCATTTTTACAAAATGAAGGAACTGAAACGCCTGTATTTGTTCGTTTTTCAACGGTTATTCATGGTCAAGGTTCTCCTGAAACAGCACGTGACCCACGTGGGTTCGCTGTTAAATTTTATACAGAAGAAGGAAACTACGATATCGTAGGTAATCATTTACCGGTTTTCTTCATTCGTGATGCAATTAAATTCCCTGATATGGTACATTCTTTAAAACCAGCACCTGATACGAATATTCAAACGCCAGATCGTTACTGGGATTTCATGACGTTAACTCCAGAATCTACACATATGATGACATGGGTATTTTCTGATTACGGTACACCAGCAAGTTATCGTGAAATGGAAGGTTTCGGCGTCCATTCATTTAAATGGATTAATGAAGAAGGTAAAATTGTTTATATTAAATACCACTGGAAACCACAACAAGGTGTACGTAACTTAAATGCGAAAGAAGTGCAAGAAGTACAAGGGAAAGACTTCAATCATGCAACTCGTGACTTGTTCGACGCAATCGAAAAAGGAAATCACCCGAAATGGGATTTACACGTACAAGTTATGCAATTAGATGAAATGGACTCTTTAGACTTTGATCCATTAGATCCAACGAAAGTATGGCCAGAAGATCGCTTCCCATTAATGGAAGTAGGGACGATGACGTTAAATCGTAATCCGAAAAATTTCTTTGCAGAAGTAGAACAAGTAGCGTTCTCTCCAAGTGCAACTGTAAATGGTATTGAGCCATCGGAAGATAAATTATTACAAGGTCGTTTATTCTCTTACCCAGATACACAGCGTTATCGTCTTGGTGCAAATTACTTACAAATTCCTGTAAACTGCCCATACGCAGCTGTTCATAATCAACAACGTGATGGTGCGATGCAAGTAAATCAAAACCCATCTACAATCAACTACGAACCGAGCCGTCATGCAGAGAATCCGGTTGAAGACAAAGCTTACCGCGATTCAACTATGAAAGTAGAAGGCTATGTATCTCGTGAAAAAATCGAGAAACCAAATGACTTTAAACAAGCAGGTGAGCGTTACCGTTCATTCTCTAAAGAAGAGCAAGATAACTTAATTGCGAACTTAACAAATGATCTAAAAGACGTAAATGAACGCACAAAATTATTAGCTGTTTGTAACTTCTTCCGTGCAGATCAAGAATACGGTATGCGCTTAGCGCAGGCGTTAAATGTTGATATTACGCAATATGTAGGAAATGCTCCGAAATAAATAGGAAAAGACGACCGGGTTTCGGTCGTCTTTTTTCTATAACGTTATGTGGGGTATTTTGCTTGTAAATTATGTCGGAATTTGTTTGTAAATCGATATGTTGTGTCGAACCGTTGATATATTGAAAGAAACAATCGATATATTTGAAAAATCGTTGATATATCCAAAAAACCGATGATATATTTACAATTATACTAGGTGGGGTATGTTGCCTAGTACGCAAAAAAGAGATGCAATCTACTATCAATAGATTGCGTCTCTTTTTTAGTTTGCTCGCTCTGCATGTTCATAAGCCTTCTCGCCGTGCATTGAAATATCAAGACCCATGTGTTCTTCATGTTCATCGACGCGAACAGGGAGGAAGAAGTTAATCGCTTTAATAATGGCATACGTCATGATGATCGTGAATGCATATGTTGCGCCAATCGCTATAAGTTGTTTAAACAGTAAAGCGGCGTTTCCGTAAAACAATCCGTTCGCACCATCCCCGTTTACGGTAGTAGTTGCAAATAGTCCTGTTGCAATACCGCCCCAAGTTCCTCCGATACCGTGGCATCCAAAGGCATCAAGTGTATCGTCATACCCGAATTTTGTTTTTAAGAAGAAAACGGCGCCAAAGCATAATATACCACCAATTGCTCCGATAAGAAGAGCGGAGAAAGGTGTAACGAACCCGCAAGCTGGTGTAATAGCGACTAGACCAGAAACAACTCCGCAAGCAGCTCCCATCGCAGTCGGTTTTGATTGGAAGAACCATTCAGAAAGCATCCAAGTTAGAGCGGAGGCAGCAGCGGCTATATTTGTATTAATAAATGCAGTTAAAGCTACGTCGTTTAAGGATAATGCGCTGCCGACGTTAAAACCGAACCAGCCAAACCATAATAAGCCTGCGCCTAACATTGTAAATGGCAAATGGTGGGGAGAAGAACCATTTATGTTTTTTCGTTTTCCAAGGAAAATAGCTAATACAAGACCAGCAACTCCGGAAGTGATGTGAACGACGTTTCCGCCAGCGAAGTCTAGTGCACCAAGTTCCCTTAGCCATCCGCCGACGCCCCATACCCAATGAGCGACAGGATTGTAAACGATCGTTGTCCATAGAAGGATAAAAATAAGAAAGGCAGAAAATCGCATTCTTTCAGCGAATGCACCTGAAATTAAAGCTGGAGTTAAAATGGCGAACATGAGTTGAAACATCATGAATAAATTGTGAGGAATAGTAGATGAGTAGTCTGGATTTGGTGCGTAGGTAACTCCGTTTAGACCGAACCAATCAAGTGTACCGATAAGCCCGTGCCAATCTGGTCCGAATGATAAAGAATAGCCGATAACAATCCATTGAATCGAAACGATAGCCATTGCGCTATAACTATGCATCGTTGTGCTGAGTACATTTTTGCTGCGAACCATACCTCCATAAAAAAGTGCCAATCCTGGTGTCATCAACATGACCATTACTGTCGTCACAAACATAAAAACTGTATCTCCCATATCCATGATCTCTCCTCCTGTAATGTTAGAAAAAATAACATCTATTTGTTATGTTTCATATCATATTCGAAATTAAACTAAAAATCAACTAAAAATTCAGAAAATTATATGCATGATGTCATAAAACCTAACATGAATTATTTTGTGAGGATTAAAATCGACATATGCGTTTCATTCGGATAATTGGTATAATATTCTTACAATTAAAAAGCTTGGGGGATGCGTGTGGGAAAAATACGGACTAGGAAACTATTCATTTGTTTTTGCTTAGCTGTTGTTTTGTTTGTACCAATACATACTTTTGCAGACGAAAAAAGAGAGTGGCGAGATGAAGTTATATACTCCATTATGATTGATCGCTTCAATAATGGAGAACCGAAAAATGACAAACAGTTAGAAGTTGGTAATTTAGAAGGGTATCAAGGAGGGGATATAAGAGGAATTATAAAAAGGTTGGATTACATAAAAGAAATGGGTTTTACTACCGTTATGCTTTCGCCACTTTTTGAAAGTGGAAAGTACGATGGATTAGACGTGCGAAATTTTAAAAAGGTAAATGAACATTTCGGGACAGACAATGATGTGAAAGAACTTGTAAAAGAAGTTCATGCAAAAGGAATGAAAGTTGTATTTCAATTTCCACTTGGAGAAAACGAACAACAGGTAATTGACGCAATGAAATGGTGGATAAAAGAAGTTGATTTAGACGGAAGTTATGTTATACATAGTGAAAAAAAGCCGCGTTCCTTTTGGGATAACGCGCAAAAAGATATGCAAGTGATAAAGAAAGATTTTCGTATTATGACAAAGGAGGATAGCGAATACAACGAAAAAATAGTAGAATCGTTTTCTAAAGCAGATGTATCGGTGAAATCGTTATACGATGTGAGTAAAAAAGAAGGAGAATTTGTTACGTTCTTAGATAATCAAGAAACAAAAAGATATGCGCGTATTGCAAAAGAAAATATGTATTATCCGCCATCACGTTTAAAACTGGCGCTTACTTATTTGTTAACATCACCTGGAATTCCGAATTTTTATTACGGAACTGAAATTGCATTAGATGGAGGAAGTGTACCCGATAATAGACGATTAATGGATTTTAAGTCAGACGAAAAATTTATGCAGCACATAACAAAACTAGGTGAACTTAGACAGGTGAGACCGTCTTTACGACGCGGTACGTTTGAGCTACTGTATGATAAGAGCGGTATGAGCATACTAAAACGAAAATATAAAAATGAAGTAACTTTAGTAGCAATTAATAATACGAAAGAAACACAAAAAGTCTCCTTACCTGCAAGTACGATTGGTGAAAAACAAGAGTTAAGAGGATTGTTGCAGGATGAAATTATAAGAGAGGAAAACGGGAAATTTTATCTCGTTTTAAAGCGTGAAGAATCAAACGTGTATAAAGTTAACGGAGAAACAGGTGTGAATTGGTTATTTATCTCCTTAATCGTTGGGGTGAATGTATTATTTATTGCGTTTTTAATTGCAGTTAAAAGGAAGCGTAGATAAGATGAGAAGTTGCTGGCTCTATGTTCATGTCTTCTTATTGTATATGTAAGTTTGTTCGGTGGCGCGATAGTGTTTATTCTGTTGATATGAAATTTCTTAAGAGAAACGATGTGAGAATGAAAACGTCCCTAGTGAGAGGAGGGCCAGGTTAGGAAGAGGATTTTCTTCCTAACCTGTTTTTTGTGTTAGCACCGATAGGGAAGAATCTTTGAAAAATCAATAATTGCAACTATATTAATTTTACATTACATTAAAAGTTAGAGAATACTCTTATACTAATATAGTGCTAAATAGTAGGTGGGAAAATGGAGTTTTACGATTTGGGTATTACCATTAAAGAGCTTAGAATTAAAAAAAATATATCACAATCCGAATTATGTCATGGAATATGTTCGCAAAGTCAAATTAGCAAAATAGAAAAAGGTGTGATTTATCCATCTAGTATATTGTTATATCAATTATCAGAAAGACTTGGTATTGACCCAAATAATATATTTGCATTAACTCAAAACAAAAAACTAAAATATGTAGAAAATGTAAAATGCGTAATAAAAGATTGCTTAAAGCAAAAACAATACAAAGAACTTTATGAAATAGTGAAAAAAGAGAAAAACGAAAATAACTTCCAATCAACAGAAGATAAACAATTTTTAATATGGCATGAAGCGATTGCTATATTTATGGTGGATAAATCAATAAAAACTGCTTTAGATTTTTTAAATAATG
This sequence comes from Bacillus sp. AR8-1, assembly GCF_008042345.1. Taxonomy (NCBI): domain Bacteria; kingdom Bacillati; phylum Bacillota; class Bacilli; order Caryophanales; family Bacillaceae; genus Bacillus; species Bacillus sp. AR8-1. The sequence goes on along the minus strand of NZ_QNUB01000069.1, from coordinate 16,275 downwards.
CATTAAAATTAACTGTAACTAATTCAGATTTTTTATCAGAAAGAGAAATAGATATTATGCAGACAATTGCTATATTCCATGGGGAAAATAAAGAATATGAAAAAAGTATTAATATATTAAGAAGGTGTTTAACTAATTTTAATAAGTTAGATTTTCCTAGAGATAAAGAAATTAAATTGAAAATTATTTTTAATTTAGCAAAAATTTTAGGTCATGCAAATCAACATGAAGAGGCAGTAAAATACAATGATATGGGTATCAAACTAGCTATTAATCTAAATACTTTATATTTACTAGGTGAATTATACTATGGAAAAGCTTGGAATTTATTGAAACTTAAACAACCTAATGAAGAAGATGTTGCAAATAACATGAAAAAAGCATTATTTATATTTGAACTAACAGAAAAAGAAAATCTGATAAAAATGGTTAAAGAAAAATATTTTGAAAACCAAACTGAAAAAAGTCACTCATAATTCATTTGGAAATCACTTGAAATATAATAAAACCTACAGGGAAAATCCCTGTAGGTTCTAAACTTATAAACTTTCTTCTAAAATATTAGTGTTTAATATAAATTTTTGAATAAGAGTTTACTTAGTGTACTTTTTATTTTGAAGTCTGCATCTTTATTAACGATGTATGCTTCCTTTTAAATCCATCCGAATATTATTGGTTCAAGTCGGAGGAAGGTACTTTGAAGTGTCTTTTTTTTATGACCTTTATCATTAACTATTTAATGTTTTTTTAAATGATTACATGACATAGTTTTTTTGTACCAAGCTTTGTTGATACAGTTAGACTTATCCGTTAGTGAATTCGCATTATTAGAACATCCTACAGTATTTAGGGAGAATGTGGCCAATAAAAACCATAGTATTAATTTCTTCATAATAACCACTTCTAACTCTTTTTTAATTAACATTTTTTAAGTTCCCTATTAATTTTACATTACATTAGAGGTTGGGAAATATTCTTATACTCATAAATTGTTACGTTTTGACGGGGAGAGGAATTATGAGTTACAGCGATTTTTAAGATGATTTTGGTCTAAGATGTAGTTATTAAGAAAAGTAATTCAAATTGAAGGGGGAAACGTCTTGAGGTGTCTTTTTCTTATTTTCAATAAGGTCTGCTAAATGCATGTATAAAACAAATTCTACAATAAGGTCTAGTTTAATCATACGGTCATTTGTAAAGTCTTCGTATGGTTAGACTCCGTTTACTTAGCAATTTTCACCGCATATACCTTTTTCTCTAGTTTGTTCTCGTAATATTGTCTCTACAAGACAAAAAAGAAAACTCCTCTAATTAAGAGGAGTTTTCTTTTTAGCGGTAGTTAATGAACTGTACGTCGATTGGTAAATCAGCGCTACGAACAGCTGCGATTACGGCTTGTAAGTCATCACGGCTTTTCGCTGTAACACGTACTTGATCGTCTTGTACTTGTGTTTTTACTTTTAATTTCATTTCTTTAATGATGTTGTTAATTTTTTTAGCGTTATCTTTATCGATACCTTGTTGAAGTGTTGCACGTTGGCGAACAGTGTTGCCAGTTGCAGCTTCAACTTTTCCGTAATCTAAGTTCTTAATTGGAACGTTACGTTTTACAAGTTTAGAAATTAAAACGTCTTTTACTTGGTCTAATTTGAACTCGTCGTCAGAAGTTAAAACTAGTACTTCTTTTTCTAATTTAATATCACTTTTACTTCCTTTAAAGTCATATCGGTTTTGGATTTCTTTTAATGCGATATTAATTGCGTTTGTTACTTCAGGTAATTCTACTTTCGAAACGATGTCAAAAGAACTATCTTTTGCCATAGTTAGCACCTCCAAATAAATTTCTAATCTTGTTATGTACTGTACATACTAAAGTATAGCTGAAAATGAGTCTAGACTTAAGTGTTTTCGTACTTATATTCATGGAACCTCATTTTATTATAGTGAATTTTGGGCAGTTGGACAAATACAGGAAAAATCATGTTATAATTAACTTTTGTTTGGAATGATAAAAAAGATAATTTTATATATATAGAAGGGAATTAAAAAATATGTATTTGCAAATAGGATCGATTGAACAGGTAACTGTTTTACGCGAAACGGAAATCGGATATATGGTTGGGAATGAAGAAGAAGAAATTTTCCTACATAAAAACGAAGTAGCTGGAGAAATTGAAGAAGGCGATACGATTGATGTATTCTTATACCTTGATCACCAAAATCGTATTTCAGCAACTATGAAGGAACCGATTATTACAACTTATGATTGGAACTGGGTAAAGGTTGTAGAAGTTATTCCTAGTTTAGGTGTGTTTGTTGATATTGGTGTGTCAAAAGATATACTAATTCCAGCTGATGAGTTCCCGATTTATATGCCAGTATGGCCAGAAGTAGGCGACGAATTATATTGTACGTTAAAATTAACGAATCGTGATCGTTTAATTGCTCTTCCGGCAAGAGACAGTGATATGCAAGAAATTATCGTAGATGCAACGCCATCTATGCGTAATAAAAACGTAAATGGACGTGTATATCGTTCGCTTCAAGTAGGTTCATTCGTTTTAACAGATGAACATTTCCGTGCTTTCTTACACCATACAGAAAGAAAAGAACAAGTCCGCATCGGTCAGCGTGTAACAGGACGTATTATTGACGTAAAAGATGACGGTACAATTAACATTTCACTTCTTCCTCGTAAAGAAGAAGGAATGGAAGACGATGCTGCAGTAATTTATGCATATATGGAAGAACGAGGCGGAGCAATGCCGTTTTGGGATAAGAGCCATCCAGAAGATATTAAAGAACGCTTTAACATGAGTAAAGCTGCATTTAAGCGCGCACTTGGTAAGTTGATGAAAGAAGAAAAGGTTTACCAAGAAGAAGGTTGGACTTACTTTAAGAAATAAGATAGAAGATTAAAAAGCACACCCTTATCTAAAAAGATAAGGGTGTGCTTTTTTTAATTTCCTTGCGGAGAAACAAGAGTAAATGTATCTTTCAAATCACTATCATTTATTTTAATATTTGCCTTTTTTAATTCCTCTTGTAACAATTTTTTGCTGAATACAGGATCAGCAGTACGTTCTTCCTCTAAGTTTTTGCGAATAGAGTTTTTTACTTCATCGTAAGGTTTTAAATCTTTTTTATCAGTTAATTTAATAACGTGATAACCGTTTGATGATTTTACGGGATTGCTAATTTGTCCAACATTTAGTTTGTAGGCAGCCGTTTCAAATTCAGGAGCCATTGTACCTGAATTGAAGTATCCAAGGTCTCCGCCTTTATCTTTTGATAGTAGATCTTGTGATTCTTGTTTTGCTAATTCTTCAAATGAAGCACCAGCATCTAGTTTACTCTTTATTTCTTTCGCTTCATTTTCGTCACTTACTAAAATGTGACTCGCTTTAATTTCTGGCTTATAGTGGTCTTTTACGTCTTTCTCTGTAATGCTTTTCTTAATCGCTTCATTCATAGCAAGTTTGAACTTAATTTGATTTTTAAAATCCTCTTCATCTTTTAAACCATTATTTTCTAATACTTTTTTGAATTGATCTCCATATTGTTTTTTTACTTTTTCTACTTCTTTATTTACCTCTTCATCAGGTACTTTATATTTTTTTGTGATGACGTCTTGTGCCATCATTTCGTATAGCATGTCTTTTCCGTAACGATCTTTCAATTGTTTTTCGAAGTCGTCCTTCGTAACAGTCGAGTCTGTTGCTGTGGCGACTGTAGCTGATCCGTTTTTTTGTCCGCAAGCAGATAGCATCAATATACTTATTAGTGCAGTAATAATGAAAATATGTTTCCCTCTCATGCCAACACCTCATCCGAATATGTTATCGCTATTGTAGAATATAGAAGTGAACATGAAGTGAATTTTTAATGTTTTTTTCCTTTAAAATGTAAAAAAGTACATCAACATAATTGTTGATGTACGATGGAATCAAAGGTGATCGGTCTTTTTAGAGTATGCACGTTTACCTTGCTGAATATTTTTTTGCTCTTGCTCATTTTTTTGTGTGCGTTTTGCATTATTATCGCGTGCTTTTTTGTCGTTATCACTCGTATGTGGCATATGTATCAACTCCATTTCTAAACGTTGTACGTTTATCATTTCCTTTTTCGTAAAGACTATGTATAGCGGTGCATTTATGAAGGGTAAAGGTGGATTCGAAATGGATTTGAAGTTGAATTATACTGAACTTATAAAGAAGTTAATCGTTGTAATCATCGCAGGTTTATTAAACGCGATTGGGATGAATTTATTTTTAACGCCAGCGAAAGTGTATGCGAGCGGCTTTGCTGGATTGTCTCAATTATTATCACAAATATTAGGTGATTTTTTATCGATTCACATATCTACGGGAGTATTGTTTAGCTTATTTAATATTCCTGTCGTTATTTTAGCGTGGAAAAAGGTTGGAAAGGCCTTCACCTTTTTTAGTTTTCTTTGTGTTATATTTATGACTTTGTTTCTAGAAATCATCCCTGTTAGAGCGGTTTCGAATGATATCATATTAAATGCGATTTTTGGCGGGATTATTTCGGCAATTGGAGTAGGGATTGCTTTAAAGTGGGGTGCTTCTACAGGTGGATTAGATATTATCGCCATGATTTTATCAAAAATAAAAGATAAGCCTGTCGGTACATACTTTTTCTTTTTTAATGCAATTATCATTATCGCTGCTGGCTATGTATATGGATGGGAAAAAGCGTTATATACGTTAGTGACTTTATATGTATCAACGAGAATTATTGATGCAATTCATACTCGTCATGTAAAGATTACAGCATTAATTGTTACGAAGAATGGGGCGGACGTAAGAAAGGCGATTCACTCGCGATTAGTAAGAGGAATTACAACGATACCAGCAACAGGTGCTTATACGAATGAAAATAAAGAAATGTTAATGATGGTTATTACCCGTTACGAGTTATACGAATTGGAGAGGATTATTAAACAAGTGGACCCAGGTGCATTTACAAATATACTGCAAACAGTTGGGGTGTTCGGATTGTTTCGGAAAGATTAAAGAGGACCGAAGTTGGTCCTCTTTTTTAATGTACATTCGTAATGTTTTGCAATTGCTCTTGCATTTCACGGAGCTGAACTTTTTCAGCAGTTGAAGAGTTTGCGTAAGCGGATTGCAAAGCATTTTTTGCTCTATATACGAGATCTTGTTGCTCAGTACCGCTTGAACAAGATACGGCATTTTCAACAGCATCTCTAGCTTGTTGGAATAGTAAGTTCCCCATTTAAACCCCTCCAAAAGAAGAGTTACTTCTTGCCTTTTCTGCCTCAGCTAATGTACCTCTGTACGGGAATCTTGCATCATGCTTCATAACAGCATCGGCTCCTTGTTGGATAAAACGCTTTGATTTGTTCTTTTTACCCATTCGAAAAACCCCCTTTATTTAGCTGAAAACAATCGACGCGATGTCTCTTGCGTCTACTTATAGTATGGACATTTGGCAGGAAACTATAAGTAGGGAATTTTTAGATTACAACCCAAGAACCTCTTCTAAATATAAAGCAATACCATCTTCTTCGTTCGTTAACGTCGTATGGTTTGCGAGTGATTTTAATTCAGGGATGGCATTCCCCATTGCGATGCCGTGACCAGCAAATTCAATCATTTCAAAATCATTATCTTCGTCACCGAAAGCGATAATTCGCTCTTGTGGAATGTTGTAATGACTAGAAATTTTTTGTAATCCAACCGCTTTATTTAATCCGCTTTTCACAATCTCAATAATCGGCCAAGGTGCGCCCCATTTTCTATGATCGATTACTTCCGCGTGCATATCCGTTAAATGTTGACGAATTGCAGTGGAATGCTCGTCATGTGCATCAATTAATAAGCAAGTTGGATGATCGTTTAAAATATTTAATAAGTCTCCCGTAAAAATCTTAGGAGAGCCGAATTCGAAAATATGTTTTTTATCTTCATCAATTTCACGAACATACACATCGTCCATTACTTCCGCGTATATATTTTTTACGCCGAAATCAAAGCAAGCTCGTACAATTTCTTGCGCTGTTGCTAGCTCAAGAGGAGAGTGGTGTGTTCCCCAGCTTGAATCAAGAGGATGATGTACGTAAGCACCGTTAAAGTTTACGATAGGTGTGTTAAGAGCAAGTTCTTTATAGTAATCATAACTAGCACGGAATGGACGTCCTGTTGAAATAACAACAATATGTCCCTGTTCCTTTGCTTTTGCAATTGTATGTTTCGTTCGAGTGGAAATTATTTTGTTGTCTGTTAATAAAGTACCGTCTAAGTCTAATGCGATTAAATGTTGTTTGTTCATAATTTCACCTCTTATAATAATTTTTTTGTATCTATCTGTATTTCCGTTTTTAATATGCAGAAATAAGAGGTTAGACTCGGTGAAATCACCATAGATGGAAATTTCACTATATATCCATCTTACGTCTCAAAGTGCTGCGGTGTCTACTATTTATCGTTGGAAATTAAGAAAAGTCAACATCTTTTTAGAAAGTTCAAACAATGTTTCTTTCATTATGTACAAATTGTGAAAAGGGTTACATTGCTCGTGTGATGAGGCATATAATGAACATGTAATCTTCTCGTATATGTTTGACTCTCCTTTGAAACTAGCCTAGAGTAGGTTGGTTTCTTTTTTTTCTACAAGTAGGAAAGAAATCCCTGCTTACGCTTGTATCATTCATATATATGTACAAGGACGAGATGTAGTACTGTTTCCTAAACATGACAGAAAACCTTTCTTTTAAAATGGATATACTAATGAGGCAAAGACGTCATGGAAGGAGAATGAAAATGGGACAAAATCGCAGGTTTCGTTCTGGACAAAAAGCGCCGAATGATGGTATTTATGTAGAAATTGGTGAAACGGGAAGTATGGTGAAAAATCCGCAAATGGTACAATTAACTGCCGGTGAAAAATTTCCAGATAATACGAATCATAACCGTCAGTGGACATATAAAAGAAAACCGTAACAGAAGCCGCAATCGTTATTGCGGCTTTTTTGTCGTTACACATTATAATTTCATTTACCGTATTTTTAAAACAATATAATGAATGCTTCCTTTTTCTTTTTCCAATAATAAGTTTGAAAATACATAGGCAAAATTATTGTATAAAAAAGTAAGTTGGCGTATAATCAAATCAAAGGTCAAAGAAAGTCAAACTTTTGGAGGGCTGTAAAGATGGACTTAAATCAAATGACAACAAAAACACAAGAGGCGATTATGAGTGCCCAATCTTTAGCGGTATCTCATCATCACCAAGAGGTGGATACTGTTCATCTATTACTTGCATTATTAGAAGAGCAAGATGGATTAGCAGTACGTATATTTCAAAAAATGAATGTTGATATAGAAGCATTAAAGCAAAGCGCTGAAAGCTTAATTAAAAAGAAACCTTCTGTAACAGGGAGCGGTGCAGAGGTTGGAAAATTGTATGTAACGAGCGCTCTGCAACAATTGCTTGTAAGAGCAGGGAAAGAAGCAGAAAAACTACAGGATGATTACATTTCAGTCGAACATGTATTGCTTGCTTTTTCCGAAGAAAAAGGCGATATAAATCAATTATTTGCAAGATTGCATATTACGAAAGATAACTTATTACAGTCTTTAATGACAGTTCGGGGGAATCAAAGAGTGACTAGTCAAAATCCAGAAGCAACTTATGAAGCGTTAGAAAAATATGGCCGTGATTTAGTGGCAGAAGTGAGAGCCGGGAAAATTGATCCTGTTATCGGCCGAGATAGTGAAATTCGACGCGTTATCCGCATTCTTTCACGTAAAACGAAAAACAATCCTGTTTTAATTGGTGAGCCAGGTGTTGGTAAAACAGCAATCGTTGAAGGATTAGCACAGCGTATTGTGAAAAAGGATGTACCTGAAGGATTGAAAGATAGAACGATTTTTGCATTAGATATGAGTGCGCTCGTAGCAGGTGCGAAATTCCGTGGTGAGTTCGAAGAGCGTCTGCAAGCTGTATTAAATGAAATTAAAAAGAGTGAAGGCCGCATTTTATTATTCATTGATGAACTTCATACAATCGTTGGAGCTGGTAAAACAGAAGGTGCGATGGATGCAGGAAATATGTTAAAACCGATGCTTGCTCGTGGTGAACTGCATTGTATCGGGGCGACAACATTAGATGAATATCGTAAATATATTGAAAAAGATCCAGCACTAGAAAGACGTTTCCAACAAGTATTAGCAGAAGAACCAACTGTTGAAGATACGATTTCCATATTACGTGGATTAAAAGAACGCTTTGAAATTTATCACGGTGTAAATATTCATGACCGTGCGATTGTAGCAGCGTCAGTTTTATCAGATCGATATATTTCAGATCGCTTCTTACCGGATAAAGCGATTGACCTTGTTGATGAAGCGTGCGCAACAATTCGTACAGAAATCGATTCTATGCCGACAGAATTAGATGAAGTAACGCGTCGTATTATGCAGTTGGAAATTGAAGAAGCGGCTCTTGGAAAAGAAACGGATCGTGGTAGCCAAGAGCGTCTAAAAACATTGCAACGTGAATTATCGGATTTAAAAGAAGTTGCAAGTGGTATGAGAGCGAAATGGGAGAAAGAAAAAGAAGACATTCACAAAGTTCGTGACTTACGTGAACATTTAGAACGTCTGCGCCGTGAATTAGAGGAAGCAGAAGGTAATTACGATTTAAATAAAGCAGCCGAACTTCGTCACGGGAAAATTCCTGCAATCGAAAAAGAATTAAAAGAAGCGGAAGAAATGGGCGCGCATAATAAACAAGAAAATCGTTTATTACGTGAGGAAGTAAGTGAAGAAGAAATTGCAGATATTGTTTCACGCTGGACTGGTATTCCTGTTGCTAAACTTGTTGAAGGCGAGCGTGAGAAATTACTACGCTTAGAGCAAATCTTATCAGAGCGTGTCATCGGACAAGAGGAAGCAGTAAGCTTAGTATCAGACGCGGTTCTTCGTGCGCGCGCTGGTATTAAAGACCCGAATCGTCCAATTGGTTCCTTCATTTTCTTAGGCCCTACGGGTGTTGGTAAAACAGAACTTGCAAAAACGTTAGCGCAGTCTTTATTCGATAGTGAAGAGCAAATGATTCGTATTGACATGTCTGAGTATATGGAGAAACACGCTGTGTCACGCTTAATTGGTGCGCCTCCTGGATATGTAGGATATGAAGAGGGCGGTCAATTAACAGAAGCGGTAAGACGTAAACCGTATTCAGTTATTTTGTTAGACGAAATCGAAAAAGCACATCCAGAAGTATTCAACATTTTATTACAAATGTTAGATGATGGACGCATTACAGATTCACAAGGAAGAACAGTAGACTTTAAAAACACAGTTATTATTATGACTTCAAATATTGGATCTGCTCATTTACTAGAGGGATTAGAAGAAGATGGTTCGATTAAAGAGGAATCAAGAGACCTTGTAATGGGGCAATTAAGAGGACATTTCCGCCCTGAATTTTTAAACCGTGTTGATGAAATTATTTTATTCAAACCTCTTACAACGAATGAAATTAAAGGCATTGTTGATAAAATTGTAAAAGAACTACAAGGCCGTCTAGCTGACCGTCACATTACAGTAGAATTAACAGATGCAGCAAAAGAATTTGTTGTAGAAGCTGGTTTCGATCCAATGTACGGAGCTCGTCCATTAAAACGATACGTACAACGTCAAGTGGAAACGAAATTAGCAAGAGAATTAATTGCAGGAACAATTACAGACAATAGTCACGTAGTTGTTGATGTAGAAAATAACGAATTAGTCGTTCATGTGAAATGAAAATAAAAAAGAGTTCGGATAAAATCCGGACTCTTTTTTTAGTGTTGTTCTACTGGCTCGTTTGGAATTGCAGCTGAAATTGCGAGTACTAATACAGCAAGAACAACTGAGAAAATAGACGCTTGGTTAAAGTCGTATGTACCGCCAGTCATAGAGCCAATTACGTAGCTCATCATATGTACAAGTAAGAACGACCAAATTAATGCCCAAATGAAACGCATATTTTACACCTCTATTCGTTCAATCTGTCCTTATTGTAACACAATTGAAAAAAGAATATAGAAAAATATTTGTAGATTTTTCAACGCAAATTTGCATTCCGTTCATACATTATAAAAGAGTGGTTTTATATGTTTAGAAAATAAGGCGGGGGAAAAATGAGTATTACGGAACGTTTTTTTTACTTAGAAAAAGAACCATGTGTCATTTATTTACCGGAGAAGCCAAATGGATTTTCTGTTATGCTCCTCGGTGATTATAACTACTTTATTGAGAATGGTACAAGTTTATGGACACAACATGCGGGTAAATCTTATTTCTTACATGGTCTTATTGAGCAAGGCTACACGGTCTTTTCCTCTAATTTATACGGAAGACATTGGGGGAACGATCAATCTGTTCGTCTGGCAAAACGTTTATATGATGTTGTTTTGAGAAAAGAGACGTTAAATGCGAAGATGCACATTATGGCAGATGGTATGGGAGCGCTTGTGGCACTTGAAATGATGAACAAATATCCTGAATGTATTCGTTCTGTTGTTATGTTAAATCCGTGTTTAGATTTACCAGAATATGTGGGTTTTGAGAAAGAGCATAAGTTTTTTTACAAGAGACTCGTGAAGGAATTAAGTTTGGCGTATGATTCCAAAGAAGAAGAATTAGATTTAAAAATAAATAAGAAATCATTTACGCTTCTTCCATCTTGTGTACCTGTTAAAATTTTCGTATCAACACAAGAAAAAAGAGGAAGAAAACAGCAGTTGCGGAGATATGAGAAAATGAGGCAATTAAATCAATGTGATACTTCTGTCTTATTCCATCTGCAAGATGTGAAATATAAAATGGTTAGGCAAACGACCGATTTCTTTAAAAAATATGAAGAAGAATTGTGAAGCTCCCATATACATAAATGAGGAGCTATTTGTTTCAAAGGGAAAGGGTTGGTGGTATGGAACGCGTGCTGATAGTAGGTGCACTTACGTTTGTAGGTTATCACCTTGTGAATAAAATGATCGCAGAAGAAGTAGAAGTGTATGGTCTTGATTTTGATGAATTCGATAGTATGACCAAAATTAATGAAGAGAAGTTATTGTTAATTGGGCGAAATGCGTTATTTACGTATTATTCGATAAGAGATGAAGATGGATGGAGATCGGTAGAGGAAGAGAGATTCGATACTGTCTACTTTTGCTTATATGAGCCAAATCAGCAATGTGGATTTCGGAATGAAAGAGTCATATTACAATATTTAAAGCGAATTATAAGAATGTGTGAAGAACAAAAAGTGAAGTTAAATTTAATTTCTTCTATTGAAGTAAGTAGTACAGGTGAATCCGAAAATAAGCGCCTATTTTTGAAAGTAGAAGAAGGATTGAAAAAAGGGAATTTAAAATATAGTGTATTTCGAGTTCCTACATTATATGGACCGTGGCAACCATCCTTTATGATGTATCATCAGCTCATTTTATCAGAATTAGACGAGAAAGAGTGCCGTTGTACGAGTGAGGAAAAAGGAAGTGATTTGCTTTACATTGAAGATGTATGTGAATACTTATGGGAAAATGGAACGAACGGGGCGCATCTTGGTATATACAATTTACTTAGTGGTAAACAGTCATTATGGGAAAAAGGTATGAATCTTTTACGCGCGGATGATAAAGTAAATAAAAATAATAATGAAATAAGAGATGAGGCTATTGAAGTCATTTCGATAAAAAGAAATACTCCGTTAGAATACGGTTTAAATAAGCAACTGGCACACATGAAAAAATATAAAGAGTTATACGAAGAGTAGCACGCGTGTTACACTATTGTATGTGAAAGTTTTAATGGAGAGGAAGAGTATAATATGAACGAAAAAAGCATGCAGTTTTTACAAATCGCAATGAAGCATTTACCGGAAGCGAAGGCAATTTTAGATGATAACGGAATTGCACTTGATATGGAGAAGGCACAGCCGGTGTTAGAGTTGTTAATGAAAGTTATGAACGAAGCTTATGAGCTTGGGAAAGCAGATAAAGAATAAAATCCTTCTTTTTTGATGGAGGGGAGGCTCGAATCGTGAGTAGAAGCGGTTCGGGCCTTTTTATTTGGAATGAAACACGAAAAGGTATGATTCTGTTTCTTTTAATGAAAAATAAAGTGGATAATGCGTTAGCTTTCTGTTTTATGCGAAATATATTCTAGACAAAAATACATTTATGTTTTAAAATTAGTACCAAGTCATAATAATTGATATAAAACGGAGGGCTGCGATGTGAACGTGGGCATTTTAGGGATCGGAAGATATGTGCCAGAAAAAGTAGTCACAAATCACGATTTAGAAAAAATAATGGATACATCCGATGAATGGATTCGTACGAGAACGGGAATTGCAGAAAGACGCATTGCCGATGATACAATAGATACTTCATATATGGCCGTAGAGGCTGCAAAAAAAGCACTTGAAGATGCAGGGGTTAGCGGAGAAGATATCGATCTTATTTTAGTAGCGACAGTAACACCAGATCGTGCGTTTCCAGCAGTAGCTTGTGTCATTCAAGAAGCGATTGGAGCGAAACATGCAGCTGCAATGGATGTAGGTGCAGCATGCGCTGGTTTTATGTACGGAATGATTACAGCGCAGCAATTTATTCAAACGGGGACTTATAAAAACGTATTAGTAGTTGGTAGTGATAAGCTATCTAAAATTGTAGACTGGAATGATCGAAATACAGCGGTATTATTTGGAGACGGAGCCGGTGCTATCGTAATGGGAGCAGTTTCAGAAGGAAGAGGCGTTCTATCTTTCGAATTAGGAGCAGACGGAAGCGGCGGCAAGCATCTATATCAAGACGAGTATGTTATGATGAATGGCAGAGAAGTCTTTAAATTTGCCGTTCGTCAACTTGGTGAATCTTGTCTTCGTGTTTTAGATAAAGCTGGTCTTACGAAAGAAGATGTGGATTTCTTAGTACCGCATCAAGCGAATATTCGTATTATGGAATCTGCAAGAGAAAGGTTAAATTTACCACAAGAAAAAATGAGTATGACAATTGAGAAGTTCGGTAATACATCAGCTTCTTCCATTCCGATTGCAATGGTAGAGGAATTGCAAAACGGACGTATTCAAGACGGTGATTTAATTATACTTGTTGGTTTTGGCGGCGGATTAACATGGGGAGCAGTTGCTCTTCGTTGGGGTAAATAAGGACTGAGAGAAAAAAAGGAGTGTATTTTGTATGGAAAAAAAGAGGGTCGTAATTACAGGACTAGGAGCTGTTACACCGGTCGGAACAGATGTTGAAACAGCATGGGAAAACATTAAAAAGGGTGTATCTGGAATCGGGCGACTTACAAGAATTGATCCAGAACTATTTCCAGCAAAAGTAGCAGCGGAAATTAACGACTTTGAAGTCGAGAAATATATTGATAAAAAAGAAGCGCGCCGTATGGATCGCTTTACACAATATGCAGTAGCAGCAGCGAAAATGGCAGTTGCAGATGCAAAGCTTGAAATTACAGAAGAAAACGGACCTCGAATTGGTGTATGGATTGGATCTGGTATTGGCGGTATGGAAACATACGAAGAACAATTTAAGATTTTTACTGAGAAAGGCCCACGCCGCGTGAGCCCATTCTTCGTGCCGATGATGATTCCAGATATGGCAGCAGGTCAAGTATCAATCGCAACAGGAGCAAAAGGAATTAACACTTGTTCTGTAACGGCTTGTGCATCTGGTGCAAACTCAATTGGTGATGCATTTAAAGCAATTCAGCGTGGTGATGCTGATGCAATGATTACAGGCGGAGCAGAAGCGCCGCTAACAAGTATGGCATTCGCAGGATTTAGCTCAGCGAAAGCATTAACATTTAATGAAGACCCAGCAACGGCTTGCCGTCCGTTTGATAAAAACCGTAGCGGTTTCGTAATGGGTGAAGGTTCAGGTATTTTAATTCTTGAAGAATTAGAGCACGCATTAGCTCGTGGTGCTCACATTTACGCGGAAATCGCTGGTTACGGTGCAACTGGTGATGCATTCCATATTACAATGCCTGCTCCTGGTGGTGAAGGCGGAGTGCGTGCAATGCGTCAAGCTTTAGCTGATGCAGGCCTACAGCCAGAAGATATTGATTACATTAATGCGCATGGTACAAGTACGGATGCGAATGAAAAATATGAAACGATGGCAATTAAAGAAACTTTCGGTGAGCATGCGTATAAAGTAGCAATTAGCTCAACGAAATCAATGACAGGTCACTTATTAGGAGCAGCTGGTGCTGTTGAAGCGATTTTCTCTATTAAATCAATTACAGACGGAGTAATTCCTCCAACAATTAATTATGAGACACCAGATCCAGAATGTGACTTAGATTACGTACCGAATCAAGCGAGACACCAAGAAGTAAATGCAGTATTAAGTAACTCATTAGGATTCGGTGGTCATAACGCAGTGTTAGTATTTAAATCGTATAAATAATAGATAAAATAAGGAGTTTTTCCGCAAGATATTGCGAAAAAACTCCTTATTTATTTTTACGTCTTTTTCTCCTGTAGCATATACATAAGAAAAAGGAGGGATAAAGATGGGGATTGTTGAAACAGCTGAATGGCTACATTTATATTATGGACGGCCAGAGAAACTTTGTGAGAAATTTACGAAGTATATTCCGTTGCCAAAAGAAAGGTTGTATCGCTTTTTAATTTCAAAAGGGATGTATCGCCCGATCATGCGCGGGGAAAAGGAAATTAAAGAATTAGAGGAAAAGGAAATTTGGAAAGAGTTGAGCCTGGAGTATGATAAATTGAAAAATTGGTTGAAAGGTCCGGATGTCCCTGTCTTTATTTTATTATCAGATTCCTATAATCGAACTGTGCAAGAAGAGTATAACGGTAGGGCTGGATTATCTATGCGTCATGTTATTTTCTTATTCGTATGTGGACGGAATTCGGTAGAAGAATTAAAAGTGTTATTGGCGCATGAATACCATCACATATGCAGGTTACATCAAATTGAGACGAAAGAAACAGAATATACATTACTTGATACAATGATTATGGAAGGGCTAGCTGAGCAAGCAGTAACAGAAAGGTATACAGAAAAAAATAATGCACCGTGGACGGAGTATCTTTCAAAAGAAGAGGCTATTTATTATTGGAAAAATGTTGTACATGAAAGAATAAGTATAAAACGAGGAACAAGGGAACATGACATCTTATTAAATGGCTTTCACTCTTATCCGAAGATGCTTGGCTATGCGCTTGGATTTCATATTGTCAAAGATTGTGTAACTTTGGAAGGAGAAGATACACTTTCTTTATTATCTATAGATGCAAAAGAAATATTGAATAAAGCAAATACATTTCATATATAAAAAAACAGGAATTCTATTTCCTGTTTTTTTTAGTATTAATAGAAGAAAAAATAATAATTAGAATATATTTCCTCAAGTGGAATAAAGTTAAGCAAAAATGAACATAATGATTGGTACAAACAGTAGTGAAGTGAGGGGTAGTGAATGTTATATCTACATGATGTATGGGTAAATTGGTTTGAAGGTGAAGAGAATGGGTATAACGTTTGTCATTTTTACGAATGGCGGAAAGATGATACGATTGAGCTATTAGATCAAGTGCCATTATTAAAAGTAGATGCCACATTATATCATTACATCGAGAACGAATTGTTAGAGCTTCCGCAAAAAATGCTGGAAGACGTACATCATAAGGCTTATATTCGTAAAAATCATGAACGTTTGCAGCAAGAGTATTGCTTTGTTGTTACAGATGGAAAAGGAATTATTGCGATTGACACAATTGGTTACAATGTACCAATTCGCAAAAGCAGACTTATACCACGCCAAGAGCAGATGGTATATGAGATGGTAGAAAACGTACAAGCAGAAAAGTATGAGTTCCAAGTAGAAGAAACAGAAAAAGAACACCACATTTTATCACCATCGCCTTTCATTATGAATGGCTTGACTCGTAAAGAAAGACAGCTAAAACAATTATTATTTATGGCGTTAGATCAATTACATACAACGAAAAATACAGCAGAGATTCGCTATTGGTACACAGAGTGGGATCCATCAGCATATGGAACGGTTCAACATATGGAGTTCGAGGATATTTGGGCTAGACTGTATGATGAAGCGAAAGCTGGCTGGTCTGAGAAACATGAACAATTATGCGAGCGTCTCGTAAAAGGACAGCCATTTTTTGAAAAGTTATGGGAAATGGAAAATGAGCAAAAGGTAAATTAAAAAACCGCCAATT
>NZ_QNUB01000068.1:0-18702 GCF_008042345.1 Bacillus sp. AR8-1 | reverse complement strand
AGGAACAGTTTTTATTTATTTTATTTGAATGGAAATTTTATTGTTTTTTACATTGTTTTCTTTTATTGTTAATGTTATTTCTCCAGATTCTTTAAATGAATACGGTGATAGTTGATAAATATCTTTTATATCATGTTTTTCTTGTAATTTACTTATCGGTATTAATACGATATTTGGCTTCCATGTTTCTTGTTTTCCTGAAGGATATTCTATAAGTATTACCGGATTTTTTAACTGCATTTTTTTCCAAGAGACGAAATATAGTTGAACTTCTGTATCTTTTTTTAATAATTCTTCGGAGAAATAACCGAATTCGCCTACATTACCGAAAACAGTGTAGTTTTGATTTTTTAATTTAATATCTAAATAACTAGGTTGATATGTTACTGCATGATAAGTTCCATATGAAAGTGAGAGTATGGCAGCGATTAAAATACCGATTGAAAATGTCTTAAAGCTATTGCCTTTAAAGTTAGTCATCATGAAAGAGTTTGGTGTGAATTTTTTTGCGAATAAAAAAATAAGTAATATGAGTAAGAGGGATAAGCCGATGAATATATACATAGGAAATTTACACCTCCACAATAAAATAATATATTAACTATATTTTACCATAAATGTATGGGGTAGGGTGGTTGTTTGGAAGGAGAAAATGAAGAAACAATTTTTTTACAGTTCTTGATAATTTGAAATTCGATTTATGGAAATTATAGCGTAATGTTTGAGTAGTAATCAGAAGGTATCCAATTCGTGTATATAGAATAAAGAGGGAATGCGTCATTAGAAATGTTTGATTTATGGAACAATAAGGACTTTAGTAATTATAAATATTTTTTCTGATATAATGAATGAGTAGAGAGAAAGGAGTGATCCTATGGCATTTCCTATATTAGAAACAGAACGCTTACGTTTAGTTGAAATAGAACAATCTTATTGTCAAAAAATATATGAAATCTTTTCATTGGATGAAGTAACGTGTTATTACGGTATGAATTCTTTTACGGAGTTTGGACAAGCTTCACGTATGATCGAATCTTTTTCGAAAAATTACTTTGAGAAAAAGGCAATACGATGGGGAATTGTGTTAAAAGAAACGAACGTTTTAATAGGAACAATTGGACTAAACAATTTACAATTATGGAGTAAACGATCTGAGATTGGATATGACCTGCATCCTCGTTATTGGGGAAATGGTTATGCGTCAGAAGCGGCTCGAGAAATTATTGATTATGGGTTTAAAGATTTGGGTTTGTTTAGAATTGGAGCTATTACATATCCTGAAAATGTTACTTCTTGTAGAATGTTATCTAAAATCGGCTTTCAAAAGGAAGGTCTATTGCGCGGATATATTCATCAAGGAAATAAGCAACACGATGCATTATTGTATTCTATAGTGCGAACTGATATTGAGGACATAAATTTATAATAAAAAAAACCTCTTAATTAAAAGAGGTTTTTTTATTATAAATTAACCTAATTTAGGTAATAAACGTTCTCCGCTTTTCATGCTACTTTTACATAAAGGGCATTTAGGCTCTTCTTCAAATGAAAAGTTCTTTCTCATCCATCCTAAACAATCCTCTGATTCACATTCCCAAACAGGGGTTTGTTCTGGTGGTACTTCTGCTACATCGTTCTTTCGATTGCGATACATGTAACCACTCCTTTTATGTAAAAAATTTTAGTTATATATTAAAAAGGTTGTTAACCTTGCTGGTAACAACCTTTTTATTGTTTGAATTATAGCTTTACAACGTTTTTAGCTTGAGGTCCGCGGTTACCTTCTTCAACTTCGAAGCTAACTTCTTGACCTTCGTCAAGAGACTTGAAGCCGTCGCCAGTGATAGCTGAGAAGTGAACGAATACGTCGTTACCGTCTGCAACTTCGATGAAACCGAAACCTTTTTCGCTGTTAAACCATTTTACTTTACCTGTTAATGTCATGGTAATGCCTCCTAAAAGTAGAAAAATTACAATATGATCGGCCTTATTTGAATGAAAATAAAAGTTCACATATTATCAAAAACCCATAAGGAGTACAAAATGTCCCTGATTGATACTTGATAATATGCAAAGAAAATATACTGTTAAATTGACCTTAATTACTATCTTACAACAAATGGTGGGAAATAGCAAGTGCTGGTAATACCACTGACTAATCTGGGTGATAATAGTAAAGGCACAAAGGCATCTCTTTTATTTATATATTATTCCTAATTTGAATTTATTCCAAACAAAAATCATTTATATGAAAAAATAAGTTTAAATAAAAGGCTAAATATTATTTTAATATTGCTGATGAGTACCATAATTAGGAGGATAGAATATTGCAAAATAAACAATTTAAAATAATTGAAGCAGCAAAAGAAGGAAGAAGAAAAGTTCATCCTGTTTTTGCTGTCATACTCGCGATTATATTTTTAACTTTAGGTGAATTATTTATGTTGTTTATGCTGATTTTACCGAAAGCAGAAACAACTTTTATGAAGGCGATTTATAGCGACATTGAGATGATATTAACGTTTGGCGGCGCAATATTTTTTGTGTTTTTATGGATTAGATTTGTAGAGAAAAGATCATTTTCATCCATTGGTTTTTGGAGAAATCAATGGATAAGAAAATATTTGAGAGGTACATTAATAGGATTTGTTTTCATTTCAATACCAGTAATTTTACTCCTATTAGCAGGAGTTGTAACATTACAAATACAAAAAATTACAGTAACCGCTATATTGGGTATTGTAGGTTCTTTAGTTGCATTTTTAATACAAGGGGCAACGGAAGAAATTATTGTACGAGGTTGGTTATTCCCGGTTCTTTCTGTTAGAAGTCGTATATGGGTTGGGATTGTTGTGACATCTTTCTTATTTGGTTTTCTTCATTTACTTAATCCAGGTATTACAATTCTTTCAATATCGAATATAATATTAGTTGGTGTATTTGCAGCTTTTTACGTTTTAAAAGACAGTAGTCTGTGGGGGATTTGCGCATGGCATTCCATTTGGAATTGGGCACAATATAACGTCTACGGTTTTGCAGTTAGCGGGATGACCATATATTCAACTCCGCTATTTAAACCTGCAACAAATGGCCCCGAATTCCTTCATGGAGGCACGTTCGGAATTGAAGGTAGTATCATTACAACAATCATGCTCGCTATTGCTTCAATTGTTTTATGGAGAAAGTTATGGGGAAGAAAAGTGAAACAACGAAATTTTAGTTAATGAAAGAGGGAGAAACTATGGGGATAATAGCATTTGAGGGAGCAAGCGCTGTTGGTAAAAGTACCACGTGCCGTGAATTAGAAAAGAATTATGGTGCTTATATAATACCTGAAGTGAATTCTTTATTTGAAAGGCCAAAAAATGAACATAGAACATGGTATTTTGAAAAACAAGTTGAGCGTTGGAATATAGCTGTTCAGAAGTCGGAGCAATATGAATTCGTAATACTTGATGGGGATATATATCAACCACTTAGTTATAATTGGTGTTTTCATTTTGATATATTTAATCAGCCATTATCTTTAATAGAAAATTTTTATAAAGAAAAGATGGTAAATAGGGAAATTGGTTTTCCGGATCAATATTTTTATTTATATACGAACGATGAAGAACTTAGAAAGCGGAAAGTATATGATGAAACGAAAAGAAGGAGAAACTTTGAAAAACATTTACATATATCAAAATCGTTTCAGCGTTATTATGAAAATTTAAATACTGTTACAGATGGGTATTGTAAATTAATTGAGGCGAAAAGTGTAAAATCGAATGAAATAGAAATTGTAAATAATTTAAACAGTTTAAATGTTTGTGAAGAAAGACGTTTTGATGTTTCGAGGTTAGATGCTATTACGAAGTGGTTAAAAGAAAATCGTGCATAAAGTAAAAACAACGAGTGTTGTAGAACGCGCTCGTTGTTTTTTTGCTTCTTTATAAATATAAAGGAAAAATTTGTAGAATACTTTCAATATTTAACAGAATAATCTTTCAATTTTAAAGAAAAAGAAATACAATATGAGAAAGTATATATAAATAATATGATAGGGGATGGGATGCGATATTTTAAATGAAGTAACAGTTTTTATATAAAAAATAATTAGGTAGTCAGAACAGAGATATTTGGGAGGAAACAAGCGCGATGAAAACACTATTTAAAATAATCGGTATTCTAGTTGGTATGGCGGTAATCGGAGTAGGTTTAACATATGGTATGCTGCATTATTTAAATAATAGTAAAACAGCTGCGAAAAAGGCATCACCAGCTGCTCCAGCAGTAGAAGTACTAGCTGATAGTAACGTAAAAGCAGAAAATGCAAAGCTTTTAGAAAATGGCAATTATTCATTGCCGAATAGTGGTTTTAATAAAAATTTTAAATGGACAGATGAGAACATACAGACAGCATTACATGAAATGGCACATCAAAAAGCGAAAGCTGATCAAAAATGGGGCTATATTTTTATTACACAAGAGCGGATTGAAAGCTTAATTGATATTGTAAAGAGTAATGATCTTGTACAGGGAAGTACATATGTAGAAATTTTAGAACGATGGAAACAAGGAAAATATGAAAAAGTTGATGCAGATCACAATAAGATTTGGAAATTACAAAGTGGGAATTTAGGAGAAGGAAAAGGAGTAATGTCGGAAGCTGAGCAAAAAGAATTAATTAATCAAGTGTTTATGAACAAAGGTACATATTCAGGGAGTAAATTAATTGCAGGTGGCGGACAGACTAATAAATAATATACTAATTAATGTAAGAGAGTAATTGCTTATTAGGCAATTACTCTTTTTATATGTACTTCTTAATATCTTAATCTCGTTCAAGTAAGGAAAGAAACGACTGTAACACCGGGGAAATCCATCTGGATTTATGATAGATTACATGACTTTGAATAACGGATGGAGTTTCGATAGGCTGAAAACATAGTTGTTCTTTTTGACAACTTTCCTGTACAACGATATAAGGAAGAATTGAAATGCCTAACTCACACATGACGGATTGTTTAATGACTTCAACATTGGAAGTTTCAAATGTTTTAGCTGGAATATTTCCGCTTTGACGTAAAAAACGATCTACCATTGTCCTATAGCCGCAACTTTGTTCTGTAAAAATGAACTGAGTTTCCTGTAATAACTGGAATGGATTTGTATGTGCAGCGGAATAAGCTGGTAAAATCCATCCAAATGTTTCATTACTAAAAGTACGCGTAATAAAATCATTATGTTCTATACTTTCTCCAATTATGAAGACAACGTCTGTTTCTCCTTCACGTAATTTTTGTAATGCTTGTTCATTTGTGTTTGTTTCAAGTACGATATTTACTTTCGGATTTTTCTGTTTGTAAGTACGTAATAATTGTGGTAATCGGTATACCGCTAATGATTCATTAGATGTAATACTTAATGTACCTTCTAAATAATCTGTATTTTGGGGGATTTCTTGCGCTTTTTCATATATTGAAAGTAATTCTAATGCATAAGGATGAAATTGATGACCTGCTTTTGTAAGTAGCACTTTTTTCCCTAACCGATCGAAAAGAGGAATATGTAAATCGTTCTCTAAAGCTTTCATATGTGCTGTAACAGTAGATTGCGCATAACCTAGCGCGTGCGCAGCTTTAGAAAAATTACCATACTTCACAATGGCGCAAAATGTTTTAACATGTCTCATTTCCATAAGCGATCCCTCTTTTATTATCATGATTTGTGAATGATTATATCATGTATTTTAATTTTCCAAATGATTAAATTCTGTATAAAATGAAATTGTAGAAATATTCATTCAGGTGATATTGGAGGAGAAAAGATGATCAAAAAGGGCTATCATGTAGCTGTTGTTGGGGCTACAGGTGCGGTAGGGCAAAAAATTATTGAACTGTTAGAGAATGAAATGAAGTTTAATATAGTTGAAGTTACATTGCTTTCGTCAAAACGATCCGCTGGTAAGAAAGTAAGATTCAAAGGACGAGAGATAATTATACAAGAGGCAAAAACAACTAGCTTTGAAGGTGTAGATATTGCCTTTTTTAGCGCTGGGGGAGAAGTATCTAGACAATTTGTAACTCATGCAGTTTCTAGTGGTGCGATTGTAATTGATAACACAAGTGAGTACCGAATGGCACAAGGTGTACCGCTCGTTGTTCCGGAAGTGAATGCGCACACTTTAAAACAGCATAAAGGTATCATTGCAGTTCCAAATTGTTCAGCATTACAGATGGTAACAGCACTTCAGCCGATTCGAAAATCATTTGGTTTAGAAAGAATTATCGTTTCAACATATCAAGCTGTATCGGGTTCTGGCATTCATGCGATTCATGAATTACGAGAGCAGGCTAAGTCTATACTTGCAGGTGAAGAAGTGAAGAGTGATATATTACCGGTGAAAAAAGATAAAAAACATTATCCAATAGCATTTAATGTACTGCCTCAAGTAGATGTATTTACAGACAATGATTTTACTTTTGAAGAAGTCAAAATGATTCAAGAAACGAAGAAAATATTAGAAGATGAAAACCTGAAAATGGCAGCTACTTGTGTACGTGTTCCAGTTGTATCGGGGCATTCAGAATCGGTTTATATAGAACTGGAAAAAGAAGCAAGCGTTGCGGAAATCAAGGAAATACTAATGGATGCACCAGGTGTTATTTTGCAGGATAACCCTAGTGAACAGCTGTATCCAATGCCATTATATGCAGAAGGGAAAATAGATACATTTGTCGGAAGAATACGTAAAGATCCTGATACGCCAAACGGATTTCACCTCTGGATTGTTTCCGATAACCTATTAAAAGGTGCGGCTTGGAATTCAGTTCAAATCGCAGAGACTTTAGTGGAAAAGGGGATACTTTAATATAGTTTAAAAAACTGGGGAATCGTTAATGATTCCCCAGTTTGTATTTCATAATTGTTTTCTTTATTTCGGCCAACTTTAATTAAAATTAGTCGTTATTGAATTTTTATAAATATCTACTTTATGTGCAGTGAAGCGTAAGGTTTTGGATTCTGCATGAATTGTAAGATTAATAATAATCGATAACGGCATTTCGACCGTTTTCACAATATCTTCTATAGCAATATACTCATTTTTTGCTTCCTTATAATAAACAACAGAACGAATTACGGCCTCGTCACCTTCAATATCAATTTCACACATCATAGGGAATTTTTCACCATTATGTAAGAATAATTCGCCTAGTACGATTGAACCGTTTAATTCTTCTGTAAAATTAGTAGTTGCCGCTGGTTTTACCCATGTTTCGTCATGTTCTTCGTTTTCCTCTTCATCTATTGCCCATTCCCAAATGGGGTTTTGTTTTAGGTCCTCAATAGTTAATTTATCAATTGGTTTGCAACTACTCATACATAAATTCTCCTTTTATTTTGATAAATAAGTTTTTTGATTTCATGAATTAGATGATTGCTTATAAGTGGGTTTAACAAAGTATTTTGCTCATTTGATATCCAAACTACTTTATTTTGAAATAAAGCTATTACAGCAATATTAACAAAACTTTAATTGTCTAGTAAATAATTATTAGTGGAGATATTAAAATGGGATGGTGTTAAAGAAAGATAGTAAAAAACATCAAGGATGAATGAAATCCATTTGGTACGATATGGATATATCCAATGTGAGGGGGAGTTTGATGTATCAAGTAAAGGGGTATTTTTCATCATTAAAAGGAAGTTATTATGAGATTGGAAAGCAACAAGGGGAATTCGTGAAACAAAATCCGTATCTTATCCCGCAATTTATACACGAAGAAAATGTAATATCTAATAACCATTGGACAGAATCGAGAAATATACTAAACAAACATTGTCCAGGCATAAATGAAGAAATTGAGGGGTTTTGTGAAGTGTTAAAAATTCCTTCAAAAAATATGATGTATTACTATCAAACACTATTGAAAGCAGGTTGTAGTCATTGTGCAGTATTACCTAAAAAGACCGATTTAGAGCACACATATGTATTAAGGAATTATGATTTGTCACCAGTAATAGATGATATGCGTTTTTGTTCAACTCATGTTGAAGGTGCGTATGCACATAGTGGCTTTTCTACTCAATATTTTGGCCGAACGGAAGGGATAAACGAGCATGGATTAGCTGTTACATTTTCAGCATGTGGTCAACCAGTAGGAAATATTGCAGGTTTAAGAAAGCCAATGGTGAGTGGTTTACAATGTTTTGCGGTAATTCGATTGTTGTTGGAGAAATGTAAAAATGTGCAGGAAGCTAAGTTACTAATAGAAGAAATCCCAATTGCTAGTAATATTAATTTAATAATAGCTGATCCTTTAAATGCAGCATATATTGAAATATTTGACGGTCATAAATCCACAATAACGATTGATGGTGAAAAACAAGCTTTTATTGTATCAACAAACCATGCAGTTAGTTCATCAATTCAGAAATTAAATAATAGGAAATTAGAACAATCAACAAAGAGATATCACCTTTTACATGAGCATTTAAATAGATGTGAACAAGTAAGCATAGAGTCTTTAAAAAAGTTAGTAGAAGAAGAATATCCTGCTGGACTTACTGTGCATAACTATGAAGAATGGTTTGGAACTTTACATTCTGTATTATTCGATTTACATGATCGTACAATGAAGATTTGTTTCGGATCACCACTTTTAAACGACTGGTATTCATTGAAAGTTGGAGGAAATATGCCGTTTTCTGAGGTGAACGTGAACTTTAAAAATAAAACTTATACTGACTTTTGGAAGGAAGATAAGAATGAATTGATACCTAAAAGATAAATGGGATAAGATGGTGATGTAAAGAGTGCATTTATACTGGAGGGATTATCAATACTAAAAGTTATGTTACCATTTGTTCTTATCTTTTTTCTTGTCATTGCGATGTATATTGCTTATCAAAAGAGAAAAAAGTCTGGGATAAAAGGATTGAACAGTGCGGTAACTTCTATTTGCTTCTTTTCACTTGGTTATTTTCAATTGTATTATGGCTAGTTGGTGCATATTTTACTAAATATATTCCAATATCTAAAAAGGTACATTAAAGTTTATAAGAGTTAAATATAATGTTTACTTTATTTTGAAAAGAGATTATTCTACTAGATCGTTGTGAAACGGTTTCATAGGATAATCTCTTTTGTTTAGTTTTGGAAAGAACGTACTGTGATTTTTAGTTGCTCAATAAATTCTCGAGTTGCAGCACACATATATTTATCTTTTCTATAAATTAGCCCTATTTCAATTATTGGAGTAGGGTTTTCTATTTTAATAGCTTGAATGTTTTTATTTTGTAAAAAGTCTATATATGGTTTGGATAACACTGTAATTCCCATTCCTTTGGAAACCATTTGGATTAAAGATTCCATCGTACTAATTTCTAAAATTGGCCTTGGTTTAAAGTTTAACTTTTGACAATGAGATGTAATTAGTTCGGTTAAAAAGAAATTTTTAGGCAAAAGAATTAAAGGGTAGTTCTGTAATTCAGCAATAGATACATGATTACGTTCAGCTAATCGATGACCAGTGGGCACGACCAATGTAAGATCGCTTTTGTATAGAGGGATGGAGATAATCTCTTTATCTTGCACCGGGAGAAATGTAATTCCAATATCTAGTTCGTTTCGTAATAATTTTTCACGAATATCTCCTGTACGAAGCCCTAATACAGAAAGCTCTATATTAGGATATAAATTATTAAAATTTAAAATAGCTGTTGGTAGTAAATAATTTACGACGGTTAACAAAGCCCCTATTGTTAAGGAACCTTGCTGTAATCCGTTTAGGTCTTGAATAGCTGAACGAGCTTGTTCGACTTCATGAAAAATGGTTTTACTATGTGATAATAAAATCTTCCCTGCTTCAGTTAAAGATATTTTTTTACCAATTCGATCGAAAAGTGGCATTCCTACTTCATGCTCTAATGCACGTATTTGTTGACTTAGAGAAGGCTGTGAAATATTTAATTTCTCAGCTGCTTTTGTGAAATGTAATTCTTTTGAAACAGCTAAAAAGTATTCAAGTTGTCGTAATTCGATTGGAATCACCTCAAGTATAATAATAGGTTATACCTATCATTATTATATAAATAATTGAATTGAACAATGATTTTAGAGGTTTTATAATCATTTTTATATAACAGAGAGGGTTGTAAAAATTAATTGAGAGAAAATACATGTAACACCTTTAAAGGAGGAAATAGAATGGCTAATGAATATCAATTATTATCTTTAAATATAGGATTACCAAAAGAGGTTACATACGGTGGAAAGGTAGTTCATACAGGCATAAATAAGAAACAAGTAAAGGAACCGGTATATTTATCCTTTGTAAAATTTAATGGGGATGGACAAGCTGATTTAGTTCATCATGGAGGAGTAGATAAAGCAGTTTGTGTTTATACTGGTGATCACTATCCATACTGGGAAAAAGAATTGAATCAAGATCTTGTATATGGGGCTTTCGGAGAAAATATAACAGTTAGTGGTATGAGCGAAGAGGATGTTTGTATTGGTGATACATTTGAGCTAGGACAGGCAATCGTACAGGTAACACAACCAAGGCAACCTTGTTTTAAATTAGCAAAAAAATATAATATTCCAAAGTTACCACTATATTTTCAAGAAACAGGATATACAGGATTTTATTTTCGTGTATTAAAAGAAGGATGGGTATCATCAGTCGACACCTTAAAAAGACTACAGTCTGATCCAAAAGGTGTTTCAGTAGCATTCGCTAACCGTATTATGCATAAGGAAAAACAAAATATTGAAGGGATAAAAAGGATATTAGAAGTAAATGCACTTTCAAATAGTTGGAGAAAGTCTTTTGAAAAGCGTATAAGTGGAGAAGAAATTAATACGAAGGAAAGACTTGAAGGGATAAAAGAATAAAAATATTTTATTATAAATAGTGTATTTCTATTAGTAAAAGCTAATTAGAAAGCGCTATTTTTATAAAATAAACTAATTAATATCCGAAAATCTTAATATTTTTTTATTCGACTTATTTTCAAATAGTCGAAACATAAAATTAATTAGACTTTTTTTTTATGTTTTATGATAGTATATTGATTGGTAAGACCTCTATTTTTAAGAGTAGGTCATATAAGTATATCTAATTTAATGGAATTTAACATTTGGAGGTACAACATGGGGAATGTTGAAAAATTGGTAAGTCTTCTAATAGAAGAACCGAAAAGAGAGCAGTTATTTCCTTTATTTGAAGAAGTGTTTGGAATTACAACTCAAACATTGAATGATTTTTCGGATAAAGGGTATTGGGATGATACATATAAAGCTTTATCATTTTTACAAGAAGATAAAGTGATTGCAAATGTTGCTGCATTTTCACTCCCATTATTAATTAATGGTGAAAAAATAAATGCGGCGGGTATTCAATCAGTCATGACACACCCTAATTTTCGTAGACAAGGGCTAATGACACAATTAATGGATAAAATGATAGAAGAAATCGATAAGAAATGTGAATGTGCATTATTGTTTACGGAAAAACCTGAACTATATACAGCATTTGGGTTTAAAGTTGTGCAGGAATATTTGATGACTATACCATATGATAAAAATATTAATAATAACGATTCACTACTTAAAAAGTTAAATTTCTATAATATAGAGAATAGACAGTTAATACATGAAATTATTGATAGTAGCCAAAGACTTTCAAATAGTTTTTCAACTTTAAACTTCCATCCTTCATTTTATTTGAATATGTATGATTCGGAATGGAATGAGAAATTGTATTATTCAGAGAAACTAGATGCTCTAATCGTTTATGAAGTAGACAATGAAAAGTTGAAATTATTTGGAGTATTTGCGCCAGTACTTCCGGTTTTAGATGAATTATGTGGAGAAATCAATGAAAGGTTTACTGAAATCGAATTTTATTTTTCTCCAGATCAATTAGGGGTTGAGGATGTACAGTTTACAGAAGTACAGTCTAGCAAGTATTTAATGGTTCGAAGTGATAAAGAGTTAGATTTTAAAGGTTATAAATTCCCAGTATTAGCGGAGTTTTAAATGTCTATATAAATGCTTTATTATGGAGGAGCTATGAATATATCGTATATACCAGAACATATTGAGCAACTCACTATAATGAATGTACCTGAATACTATAAAATTAATGATAATCATGCGTTTATTGTCCGTTCGAAAGCAGAAACTGATTTTTGGCTTAAAACACATTATGGTTTTGAAGTAATGAATGGTCATGTATTTTATAATGAGATGATGACAGACTTTCAAGCGGAAGTTCAGTTACGTATGAATCCAAATTCAAAATTCGATCAAGCAGGTCTTTTTGTTATGATTTCGGAGAACTGTTGGCTAAAAACATCTTTAGAATATATCCCTGAAGGGCCATCTCACTTAGGTGCTGTCGTAACGAATAATGGATATTCTGACTGGTCAACGCAAGATTATCCAACTGAAGCAGCTAAGCAACAACTTCGTTTTCGAATTATTCGAAAAAGCGGTGATTATACAATATATGTGAAAAAGAGCCATCAATGGGAACAAATAAGAATCGCTCATTTAATGGAGGATATAGGGAAGGAGCCTGTTAAAATAGGTTTTTACACGTGTAGTCCTTCTAAAAATAAGGGATTTGAGACTGAGTTTTTACATTTTACAATTGAAGAAATATAGATGAAAAACCGTATTCTTTTCATTAAGAATGCGGTTTTTGTATTTACATAATATAAAGCACATTTATTGACCAGAAAGTCATTAATACTTATCATTTAATAATGTTAAATATTAATTTACATAATATAATAGAAGTAATGAAGAAATTACAAAATATATCGCTTAAATAAGGAGGGATATGAATTATTCAGTGGTAATTTCATGGGAAAAGGAGATTATGTATGAAATCATTTCGTAAGTTATTACAGTATTTAAAACCATACATGTTCTTCGCTATTATTGGGCCGCTATTTATGGTACTTGAGGTTGCGATGGACTTAATTCAACCGACTATTATGCAACATATCATTGATGTTGGGATTGCAAATCGGGATTTAAATTATGTAATAAAAATGGGGCTTCTTATGATAGGAGCAGCAGCACTCGGTTTAGTTGGAGGGCTTGGGTGTATGATGTATTCTACAAAAGCAGCTGTTAATTTCGCTACAGACATACGAAAAGATGTGTTTGCGAAAATAGAAACATTTTCTAGTAATAATCGTGATTCATTTGGAACAGGTAAATTATTAACGATCGTGACGAATGATATCACTTCCATTCAATCGGCAATGACGATGACATTACGTGTTCTCGTTCGTGGTCCGCTGTTATTTATCGGAAGTATAATTATTGTTTTTGTAACAGCGCGAGAGTTATTTCCAATATTACTTGTAGTTGTTCCGATTTTATTACTTGCGATTATTTTAATTGCAAGTAAAGCAAGTGGTACATTTAAAAAGGTGCAAGAGGCATTGGACAAAGTGAATACAAAGTTACAAGAAAATTTATCTGGTGTGCGTGTTATAAAAGCGTATGTAAGACAAAAATACGAAATCGCTCAATTTGGAAGTGTAAATACAAATTTAACGAAGATAAATATTCGAGCTGTGCAACTTATTTCTTTAATGATGCCAATCATTATGCTAGTTGTAAGTGGCGGGATTGTCGCAACATTATGGATTGGTGGAGAAAAAGTATTTGATGGAACGCTTCAAGTAGGAGCGATTTTGGCATTTATTAATTACTTGAATATCATTTTAATGTCACTTATGTCGATTAGCATGGTATTTATTCAAATTGCGCGAGCTTTTCCATCTGCGGATCGTGTACAGCAAGTGTTAAATACCGAGGTTGATATTATAAGCGAAGCGAATGCAATCGAACCTGAGAAAATCGAGGGGAATATCGAATTTAAAAATGTTAGTTATAGCTATACGAAAAATAATGAATACGTTTTAAAAGATATTTCGTTTAGCATACAAAAAGGTGAAAAAGTAGGGATTATTGGATCAACTGGAAGTGGTAAATCTACCTTAGCGAAACTGTTACCACGTCTATATGATGTGGATCATGGTGAAATATGTATAGATGGAATAGATGTTAAAAAATATGATTTGCAAAAACTCCGTGCTTCAATAGGGTTTGTACCTCAGAAGGCGTTGTTGTTCTCAGGCAGTATAGAAGAAAATTTACGTTATGGTAAAGAAGATGCAACACATGACGAGCTGGAAGTAGCAGCTGCATCAGCTTGTGCGACTGAGTTTATCAATAAGCTGGAAGAATCTTATCAATATAATTTAACACAAGGCGCGACAAATCTATCAGGTGGACAAAAACAACGTGTATCAATTGCAAGGGCACTTGTGAGAAAGCCACCGATTCTCATATTAGATGATTCTACATCAGCAGTTGATGCAAAATCAGAGGCTACTATTCAAATAGCTTTAAAAACAAAATATAAAGGCACAACAACTTTATTAATTGCGTCCAAAATTTCTTCCATAATGGATGCGGATAAAATACTTGTATTAGATAATGGTGAATTAGTTGGCAATGGTACACATGAACAATTGTTAGAACAAAGTGAGGTTTATCAGGAAATTTATCTTTCCCAAGGTGGTAATTTGGATAAAGAAGGTGGGGAAGAACATGCGTAATTTTCAAGGGCAATTTGCTAATAAAGGTGGACGAAACACCCCAAAGATGGGAAAAGCTAAAAATGCTCAAGGAACTGTAATGCGGGTATGGAACTATATGGGCTATCAAAAAGCTGCTCTTATGTTTGTTATATTTCTAGTCGTTGTTACTACATTACTTGGATTATTAGGTCCCTATTTTATGGGAGTCATTATAGATCAATATATTGTACCGAAAGATTTAAGTGGTACAGCAAGAATGTGTATGTTACTTATCGTGATTTACGGTGTAACTGTACTTTTAACATGGTTACAAACATTTGTCATGATTAACGTTGCATTAAAAACAATTCAAAAAATACGACAAGATATTTTTGAGAAAATCCAAACGCTTTCTTTACGGTTCTTTGATGTGCGTTCCCAAGGTGATTTAATGAGCCGTGTGACAAATGATATAGATAATTTGAATCAAGCTTTGACACAAAGTGTTGTACAAATCATTTCATCAGCGTTAACTTTTATAGGTGTAACGATTGCAATGTTCGCCTTAAATTGGATTTTAGCAATTGTAACTTTAATTACAGTACCTATTATGTTTTACGTTACAAAAAAACTAGTTGCATATAGTGGTAAAAACTTTGCGAAGCGTCAAAAAGATTTAGGTGAATTAAATGGATTTATTGAGGAAGCAATTACAGGTGCGGATGTTACAACGTTGTACGGAAAAGAAAAAGAAACTGTACAAAATTTCAATAAAATTAATGAACAGCTAAGAGTTTCAGCTACGAAGGCTGATACATTTTCAGCTTTTATTTTTCCAAGTATGAACTTTATTAATAACTTAGGTATGGGGCTTGTCATTGGGACTGGATCAGTTATGGTTTTAAACGGAATGACAACAGTAGGAGTTATTGCGGCTTTTATTAATTATTCTCGTCAATTCTCAAGACCGCTAAGTCAATTTGCGACTTTAATGAATACAATTCAAGCGGCAGTTGCTGGTGGAGAACGTGTTTTTGAAATTATGGATGAGGTACCAGAAATTCAAAATAAAAAAGACGCATTCGTTGTACAAAATTTACAAGGGCATGTTGCACTTGAGAATGTTTCATTTGGCTACGCAGAAAATAAAACGATTTTAAAAGAAGTGAGTCTTAAAGCGCAGCCAGGAGAGACAATTGCTTTAGTTGGTCCGACTGGATCAGGGAAAACAACAATCATTAATTTGTTAACTCGCTTTTACGATATACAGCAAGGACAAATTCATATTGATGGAAAAGATATAAAAGATTATGATATTAATTCTTTACGAAGTAAAATAGGAGTAGTTTTACAGGATACGTATTTATTTGCTGGTTCGATTATGGATAATATCCGTTATGGACGCTTAGATGCTACTGATGAAGAAGTTATCACTGCAGCTAAGGCAGCATCTGCACATTCTTTTATTAAGCATTTGCCAAATCAATATGAAACAGAAATTACTTCAGAAGGATCGAATTTAAGTCAAGGGCAAAAACAACTTCTTGCGATTGCACGAGCAATTTTAGCAGATGCAGATATATTAATTCTCGATGAAGCGACATCTAATATTGATACAAGAACAGAATTACAAATACAAGCAGGACTAAATAATTTAATGAGAGGTCGCACAAGTTTTGTGATCGCCCATCGACTTAAAACAATTGAAAAAGCAGATCAAATCCTTGTTATAAAGGATGGAAGAATTTTAGAAAGAGGGAATCATGAATCTCTTATGAAAGATAAAGGATTCTATTTTGATTTGTATACGAGTCAGTTTAAAATATAGTAAAAGCATTGATATGTTGCGGTTTCTCTTGAGAGGAGAAACCGCATTTTTTA
Organism: Bacillus sp. AR8-1; assembly: GCF_008042345.1. Lineage (NCBI taxonomy): Bacteria > Bacillati > Bacillota > Bacilli > Caryophanales > Bacillaceae > Bacillus > Bacillus sp. AR8-1. Next base: position 2,223 of record NZ_QNUB01000068.1, on the reverse strand, counting down.
TATTTGTAAATATTACTATTCAAATGGTCTTTCACTACATATTTTAACAGCATCCTCCTGTATTCCAGGCAAAACATGTGAATAGCGATTTAATGTTATGAACATATCTTTATAACTGAAGTGTTCACTTACAGTCTTTGGATGTATACCTTGTTTCAAAAGTAGCGTAGCATGTGTATAATAACGTAAATCATAAAATCGAACCTTAAAATTCAGCGGAAGCAAAGAAGTTAGGTGGGGGCCGGACTGCCCGTAAAAGCCCGATTGGTGAGGGCTGATTAAAGTTTCACTTTATTAACGAATTTGCGAAACTGTTAACGCTGCAGAACGAATATCTACTGTACCTATTACTTCAACGGGGACAATTTGAATTAAATCACCAGGGTTTAAGTTAATTAGAATGACACCACTTGATACATCAACTTCACCAGTTCCGATAATATTAGAACGGACTGCGGTTCCGGATCCTGCAATAACATTAGTCGATGAATTTAATGTCAAGAAAAAGCGTGCTGCTTCCGGGGCTAATGGAACGTTATCAAGGCTAATCGTTAATGTATAGCTAATTTGATAAATACCAGCTACCTGAATTTTAATACCAGTTCCAGTACTAATTGTATCATTGATTACAGGGACAGTAATGTTAGGGTTTGGGCCTGTACTAGGTAATAGTATTGGTGTAAATAATGTTGCAAATTGAGGTGAAGTAGCATTGAAGGCAAAACCTAGGGCAGGTAGTGTACTAGGTGCTTGTGCTTCACAATTAAAATTAGCGAATTTACGAATGGATGAGCGCATATTTTCACTCCTTTCTTGTATTTAGATTTCGTGAGTATTAACTTCACATTTTGGACAAGCATAATACAATATATGAAAATTTATAGTAGATAGTGCACAAGCATTACTATTACAGATAAAGCTATGAATAATAATAAATACTATATGGAAAAAGCAGTTAGCTAATTTAGCTAACTGCTTAGTCGGTTCTCCAAGAGCAAATAGGTGAAAAATTATTGCGCTATATAAAAGATCACTATAGATAAGTGCTCTTTTTGAGAGTGAGTATAAATTTCTATCATTCTATCTAGTATGTGCACTGTATTATGTAGTTGCTACTAAAATTGATGTGAATTTTTAAAATTAGAGGTTTCTTTTAAAGAAACCTCTAAAAAGACAACTAAATTTACGTTATAGTAAATTCAATTGCGATAGGAGTGCCTCCATCTAGGACAGCTCCTCCTACAATAGTAGCAGCTGTAGTAGTCACACCAGTAATAGTATCACCTGTTTGAATAACACCATTAATATAAAGTGTTAAAAAGGCATAAGAAGCAGGGAATGTTGTTACAGCACCAGTGTCATCAGTGAAGTCTGTGTTAGCAAAAGTTAAATCTGCACCAGCAGCAGTTCCTGTTGCGGCTGTACTTACAAATCGTCTTCCGGCTATAAAAGGTTTAACGATAGGCATCTATATTCACCCCTTTTTGAGAATTAACTTAGACAAGTTTTTTGAAAGTTTTGTCCTGTATCGTATATTATGCTGTGCTTCTACTAAGAGATACGGCTTGTATACTAGTAAATAAGTATAATTATTATGCGTTTTATAAGTTAGGTTCTTATAAGTAATTAAGTGGTTAAGGTTGGATTTTGTATATGGTATGTTTAGGTTAAAAAAGAGAGCTCTTTTAGAAAGAGCTCTTAATCAAATTATTATCTTAGTGTTGGAGGGAAACTGGCGGCCTCAGTGACAGATGGTAGAAATAATTTACGTGGTATTGTAATAAATTCAAGCGCAATTTGCTTTGGATAAAAAAGTATTTGAGTTAAATCTAGAGCATGTATTAATAGTATCATGAAGCTTGTAAGAATGATAAAACTACCCCAAAAGAAACTTTTTGAAGTGTTGTGGAAATCTTTTATTAAAGAAAAGAATGAAAAAAATGCGGTAACAATGAGAATAAAAAATTTATACTTATCAGCCATTGTGATCCTCCTAAAGAACAGTAATTTATATTATACCGTATTTTTCGATATTATTATAAAAAGATTTTAAAGTGAATAATAAGAAAAAAATAAAGCCATAACTTCAAACATTAGTTTAGGTTCTATTGTTTGAATTTTTTGTTTTAGAAGGTATATAATCTGAAATTGAAAATTTTCCAAATGAATTACGATTTTTTATTTCTGATCCGACATCAAGTGCTTAATGAAATGGTATGAAAG
>NZ_QNUB01000067.1:0-73197 GCF_008042345.1 Bacillus sp. AR8-1 | reverse complement strand
ACAATTGGGGTGCAGTTCAATCGTACTCTTTTTTATTATTAATCCCCTTCCTCTTCATCCCTACAATGGCATTTCGGTTTTGTTTTACAATGACATTTTTCACACTCACATTTCGGTTTCTCTTTGCAACAACATTCGTGAAAATCTCTGCGTTTACATCTACATCTCCCAAACATTAAATCATCCCAAAATTTATTACAATTTCGGGAATGCCCACAATGACAAGTATTCCTCATGAATATACTTCCTCCTAAATAGAATTCATCATATTCTATGTTTGAAAGTATACAAAGGCTTGTATATTAGTCTATTTTCTCCATATCATAAGTAGAGTTAGAAGATTATATAATAATTAGTCTTATCTCACATACTCATAGTACCACTTACGTGAATCTAACCAAGCTGTAAATTTATCGATATTTCCAGCCGGGTAACCATTCGTTATAGCATAACCAATGCCATCTTTCTGAACGACAATTTGTCCATCAATACCCGCATCAACCATCGCTTGAGCCAAAGCTTGTAAATTACTAAATGCTACACCGCCAGTTTTTACTTTGAGCAAATCCACTGCACCTCCTCCAGTTTGTCCTGTAAGAGCAAATACAATAGAATTAGCGATTTTATCAACATTCCATTTTGCCATGTCGGATTCATTGTCAATAAATCCTAATTCTATAAGAATAGCAGGTGCTTTCGTCCCATTTAATACCGCTAAATCTGTACGCTGTTTCGCACCTCGATCACGCCATCCAATATCTTTTGCTAGTTGAGCTGAGATTTTAGCCGCCAAGTCTTTCTGATCATAATACAGAACCTCAACACCCTGTCCATTTCCATTGCTCGCATTAAGATGAAAAGAAATAACTAAATCCACAGCATGGGAATTGCTTTTACGAATAATATTATTTAAATTTTGTGATTGAGTTGTCCCTACCTCGTCCGTATCGTCATAAACCGTGTGTCCCAAGGCTCTTAACTTAGCCGCCACAGCATCTTTAACTTGCCTATCCAGAACGTGTTCTCTCCGATTCCCAAAATTAGCACCTTGAACAATACTATTGTGTCCTCCGTGCAAACTATATCTGGCCATTATTCATCAACATCTCCTTTCTTAATATCCTATTCAAAACTTGTCTCATTGCTATTCCCACTTACAATCTTAACTGCACCAATACGTCATACATTTTCTAAAAGTGAAGGCAATTCGTTTTCGATTAAAAAAGAGATGTCACTTCACAAATCGGATTCTTTATTCTCTAAATTGTATTAACTTGAATGGTAACACGAACAAAAAAGCATCACCTTTTTGGCGATGCTTAAAAACTCTATTTTACTTTTAAGTTCCCTAAATAAAGTTTAAGATCATGGTGACCGAAACTATACCTATATTTCCGCCTCCTCCTTCACTGCCTCTTTTAACCTCTGCAACATATACCCAATTCCTTTACACCCCTCTAGCGGATATGTAATCATTTCTTCTGGATATAACTTTGTCACTACTTTTTTATGCTTCTTCCCTGTTAGTAAGACGATTTCGTCAAACTGTAGTAAACTTTTATCTACCATCTGTTTTTGTAATTTCTCTATACTTATTACCTCATCGCTTTTTGAATCAAATGCAAGATCATAGTTTTTTAATACAATATCATTTGGCCTTAAAAATCCATGTTTCGCTGATAATATAACCCAGTTTTCGAAAAACATGGATGCATACGCCTGACATGCTTTTCCGAACGGACTAATATATACATCTTTTGCTTCCATCGGTCCGTAGTTTGAATGCTTATCCCAAATTTTCTTTTTTCCACATGGAATTATACATAGCCTTTTCATATATATTTCTACTCCCTTTACTTCAATAAATAAAATCCATTATTTTGTACATTTTTCTCTCGAAATACTATATAATAATTCTGAAAGTTTTAATTACACATTTTACCATATAAGTACTATGGATCACTCTCAATGCAAATATTATAATACCATAAAAATTTTTCTTTTTTTCTTCAAAATAATAAAAATAAATTGCAATATTATGATGTACAAATAAAAATTAAAAAGGAGGTTCGTAAAAATGAAAAATATTATCCCTGCACTATTAGTCTATTTTATCGTTTGCGTTATTTCCGTTATCATCCCAGCATCTGAAGGCTACAATTATGTCGGCTGGAAGTTATTTGTTGGGCAAGTGTATGCGATACCTATTTTCTTCATTACTGCGATAATCACATTTTATATAAACAAGAAAAAATCTTACGAATAAACAATTGTAAGGATAGCTAACGCTATTCTTATTTTAATTCGTTAATCAAATCTAAAATAGCCCTTGCAGTACTTTGTATCCTTTCTTCCGAAAAGTCAAACGCAACACCTGTATTTATATATATTTCCTGTATAGATAAATTCCAATCTGAACTCGCTCCCTCTTTAAAGAAAGTAATCGCTTGTTCCGGATTCTCTCGATAAATTTGAAACAATTGAATCGCTCCTATTTGTGCAATTGCATATTCAATTTTATAAAAAGGAAACTGAACAAAGTGAAATGACTCGAACCAACTAGAACCAATTTCATTCTCTACTCCTGCAATATCAACTGATGAATATTGATACCTTTTACATAGTTCAATATATTTCTCATCTCGCTCTTCTGGTGAATGATTTGGATTTGTATAAAGCCAGTGCTGGAATACATCTCCTGAAACTGACGATATTAATAACGATAAAGTACGATATAATTGAACTCGCTGTACTTCTTTATAATCATCCTCTTGCGTATAAAAAATAGTAAGCTTATCCATTAATAATAACTCCAGGCTAAGGGAATAAAGTTCCGCCACCTCTTCACGAAGGTATCTTTCCTGCATACTACTTTCATTGTTAAATTGTTTATGAAAATGTAATGCATGCCCCAATTCATGTATTAATGCATGAATTGCATAAAATGAAGGACTAAAATTAGAATAAATAAAAACGTCTTTACTATGAGGTAAGGTAAAGCAAGCAGCTCCTGATGCTTTATTTTTCCGTTCTTGTACGTCAATTAATCCCGCTTCCCTTATATGAGTAAATTCCTCATGAAAACATGAATCTGTCTTCCGAAACATTTCTTCAACCCCATCCAATAAATCAATGTAATTTTCAAATGAAGATTTTTGCAAATTACAAGGAGCAAGATCCCAAGGACGATACGTTTTTACATCAAGATTCTTTTTAAAAAGACTTCCTAACTGTTTCCAAATTGGTACAACACACTTTTCTATCGACTCATGAAACTTATAACAATCTTCAATACTGTAATCTCTATTTTTTTGTTTAAAGGCATACTCACTATAATTATTAAACCCTGCATTTAAAGCCATCTGATTCCGCAATTGTACGAGTTCCTTCATAATACAATCTATTTCTATTTTTACTATACTTCTTGCTTCGCATAAAGCGTACCAAGCTTTTTCACGAATAGCTCTATTTGGGTTATCTATCCTTGCTTTTACGTATGCATACGTCTTTTGCTCGCCTTCCCAATTAATAGATATGTTAGACATTATTTCTCTATATTTCGTAATAAGTTCTTGCTCTTTAACGGAAAGCGCTATGTTCTTTTCATTAAACATTTCACTCTTCACAAATCTTGCTTTTTTCATAAATCCATATTTCTGCTCATCTAATAAATCAGAAAACGGACAATCTCTAAATTTCTGGTCAAATTTTGCATTGTATCTTTTTAAAAGTGGCTGAATTTCATTTTGGTTATACATATGTATATCACGTATATTACTATCTTTTGTATCTCTATACATAGCGATTAAATTAATCGTTAACTCTTCTTCTATTTCTGCGTTTAAACGCAGCTCCTCCGAAAGCCAGCTCTCTAATTCTGAAACCGACGTAATATTTCGCTCTAAAAGTGACTGTAATTTACTCTCCAAATCATTCAACATACACAATCCTCCCGTTTTTAATTTTCTGTTTTTTAGAGATAAAAAAGGACAAGTAGCCAATCTGACTACTTGTCCTTGCTGTTTATGTGTACTCAATAAAATTAAGCTTGGAATGCTTCTGTTAATACTGGTACGATTTGTTTTTTACGAGATACAACACCTTTTAAAGTAGCTGTGTTGTTTTCTAGTGATACGTTGTATGCTTTCTCAACAACGTTTGCTGCTTTACCGATCGCAAGACCGACAGAATCGTTAGTTAAGATATCAGTTACAACGAATAAGAATAGGTCTAAACCTTTCTCTTCTACTACTGCAGAGATTACTTTTTCAAGTTCCGCTTGGTGTACAAGAACGTCGTTTGTATCAACAGCGTTTACTTGTGCGATTTCAACTTTCGCATTACCCATTTGGAATTCTTTAGCGTCAAGAGAGATTAATTGCTCCATTGTTTTTCCGCTTAAGTCAGCACCAGCTTTTAACATTTCTAAGCCGTAGCTATCAGCATCTACACCAGCGATTTCCGCTAATTCACGAGCAGCTGCTACGTCTTGTTCTGTGCAAGTTGGAGATTTGAATAGTAAAGAATCTGAAATAATTGCAGATAACATTAAACCTGCAACTTCTTTACGAATTGTAACGCCATTTTCTTTGTACATTTTGTTTAAGATTGTAGCTGTACATCCAACTGGCTCACAACGATAGTATATAGGATCGCTTGTTTCAAAGTTAGCAATACGGTGATGGTCAATAACTTCTAACACACGAACTGATTCGATATCGTTAGCACTTTGTTGACGCTCGTTATGGTCAACTAAAATAACGTTGTCCACTTCGCTTGCTACTGTCTCAACAAAACGCGGTCCTTCTACTTTAAAATAGTCTAACGCAAATTGAGTTTCACCGCTGATTTCGCCTAAACGTACAGGCTCAGCATTCATTCCTAATTCTTTTTTCAATTCTGCATAAGCAATTGCAGAACAAATTGCATCTGTATCTGGGTTTTTATGCCCGAAAACTAGTACTTTTTCCATGTTTTCCACCTCTTCATGAAAAGGATATCTTAAAGAAGCAAATATGACAATATTTAAAGCATATTTTTTTATAAATAATTGCACTTTCTTCTATATTTTTCATCATTTTCATAAAAAAAATCATCTAAAATGAATTAGATGATCGAAATATATGTTTCAATTAAAATAGTGTAGGAGTTTGCACTACGTTGTTAAAAGCGAAATTTGAAGCTAAGCCATTATTCAAAAGGTTTACATCTATAACTTGATAAAACGCATTTCCAGTGTCTGCAATTTCCCAAACAGCTAAAATAAGATGGTATCCACTACGGTCAGTTGGTACATTTGCTTCGTGCGTTACTGTTGTCCCTGGTCTAGCTCCACCGTCATTTTTCACATAGAATGGCACTAAATCTAAATCTGATCGCGTTAAAGGTTTATTTGGATTCCAACCTTTTTTCGTAATATAATATTTCCACTCTTTTGTACTATGAGGAGCCGTAAGTTTCCACTTGAATGTATTCGTTCCGCCATTTAACGTAACTTTCTTCCACCTATCTACAGTTTGAACATCTAACGCAGGAAAATGACCAGCCCCTGCAATTTGTCCATCAGAAGGTCCTAGTTGCGGAAATCCACCTATCCCTTCTACACTTTGTGGTTCATATTGAATCGGTCCACAATTTACATTTACCCCTTGCTTACATAAATAAGATCGGCTCGCTGGTGATTCTACATATCCATGAGCTGAAGCCTTTTCTGAAAATCCAAATGTTAATAATCCCGTAAGTAATACGCCACCACTTAAAATAACTTTCTTCATCTTTTGTAAACTATTCGTTTTCATTCTTTCATCCCCTTCCAATAATAAAGCGAAAATAACTATAGTTGCCTAGTCATCTTCTCTACATTTATTATAAGACGAGAATCATTACTAAAAGAACCCTCTAAAAACTTTCTCAAATTCATTTAGTGCGTTAATTAGATTATAATTAACTATTTTAACACCGCCAGAAAAATATAGACTGTGTTAAAAATAGTCGTTTATTATTCACTTACTAATAATTAAGCACTCTCCCCGTTTGATTATACCTTAAATGTTTTTATAATAAATAACCGTAGCATCTAACTTTCCATTCGGAGAAATTGCATACCCTGGTATTGTTCCAACTTCTTGGTAGTCTAGTGATTTGTACAATTTATTGGAAGGATCTCCTTCTCTAGTATCTAATACTAAAAGAGACCTGTTTTCTTGCTTTGCTCGTTCCTCTGCTTTTTGCATAAGCGATCGTCCAATACCGTTACGTCTAAAGTTTGGATGAGTCATTAATTTACAAATCTCGGCTCTATGAATTCCGTTAGGCTTTGTAACTAATTGTAATTGAATACTCCCTGCTACTTCGTTGTTTATTTTAGCCACATACAATATCACTTCTGGCGCTAATACTGTTTGCCAATACTTTGTTGCGTCTTTTTGTTCCAGTGGAGGCAAAAAACCAATTGATGCCCCATCATTTACAACCATTTTCAAAAGTTTCGAAAGTTCTTCCATATCATTTTCTAGTTTCTTAATTTCTTCAATTACTAAATTTCGCATTACTTTTCCCCCTTTTGTTTCATTGTAACAATTTTTAAAGAAGGAATAATGAAATAATAAGATGAATTTATATTAAGATATGATTTTTTTTGAAAGGATAACGATATGAAATATATATTAGATAGAACGTACGCAAAAGAATTACTCGAATGGGCATATGAACAAAACCCGGGCCCTTGGTTTGAACATTCACTACATGTTGCTCATGCAACTGAAAACATAATTATAGAACTTATAAAAAAAGGGTACAAGCTAGATGCTGACATAGCATATAACGCTGCCCTTTTGCATGATATCGGAAGATACAAAGGTTTTACCAAATCGGTCATTCATTCCTATGATGGTTATATGTATATGAATGATTTAGGATATACAGGAAACGCCATTATTTGTGTGACACACTCATTTCCCTGTAAAAATGAACATATAGATATCGCAGCGGAATGGAGTCTCGTTCCTGACCATATGAAAAGCCGATTAGTTGCAATATTGAATGAACATAGTAACTACGACTTATATAATAAAGTAATTACTCTTTGTGACGCTCTTGCTGACGCAGATGGCTTTACTACGCTGGAAAGAAGATTAATTTCCGTTGGTTTGCGTCATGGTACAACATCTCATACATCTTTACATTGGAAAGGGTTTTATGCGATTAAGAAAGAATTAGAAGCTTTAATCGGTAAGAGTATATACACAATTCTTCCTGATGTAGGAAAATCTATTTATGAAGATATAGAATATTAAATTGAATACAAATTGAAAACGATAAAAATTGAACCCATCCTAGATAATTTTTATACTCAAATTTAATTTCACATAAAAAACGTTTTAAACATAAAGTTTAAAACGTTTTTTATTCAATGCTTTTGATTTTTCAGTTCTGTTAAACACTCTTGCACTAAAGTTACCGCTTGACTCATCGCAGCTCCGCCAGCAAATGCTGCTGAAACACCACATGCTTCCAGAATCTCTTTATCCGAACATCCTTGATCAAGACAACCTTTTGTATGATAAATTGTACAATACTCATCTTGCGTTGCTAAACTAATTCCTAATGCAATAAGTTGTTTTTCTCTTTTTGTTAAAGCACCCTCTTGAAAACAAGCTTGCGTGAACGCATTATATGTCTCAGCGATTTCAGGAATTTGATTTGTAAAACTACCTATACCTTCTTTATAATGATGTAGAATATCATTTATCGAACTATGTTGCTCATGTTCCATCTTATTCCCTCCAGTCATATTATCCATACCTATTGTAGTATGCGATGAAATGGAGGCAATATACCTTCTTTTAAATTAAGAATTTTCAGTTAATTTACGTTATAATTTTAAATTATCATCTACAATAACTTTTTCTCTAGAACTTTTTCTTTCAACCTCTTTACTTCTTTCTTCCCAAAATGTTAATCCTTCAATCCCCACATTTTTAGGATTAAATACTGGATCTTTCCCTTCTTTTTTCTGCCTTTCATAGTCTTTTAACACTTTTAATGCGATTTTACTTAATAATAGAATCGCGATTAAGTTTAACCATGCCATACTACCGATTCCTAAATCTCCGAGATTCCATAAAAGCGACGCTGATTCAACACTACCGATGTAAACCATAATTAAAAATCCAAATTTTAAAACTGGTTTTAACCAGCCATACTTCAATTGACGATCTAAATAAGTAAGTGTCGTTTCAGCGATATAGTAATAAGCGAGTAACGTTGTAAATGCAAAAAAGAAAATTGCAATTGAAATAAATATTGGACCAAACCCTGTCATCACAGTTTCAACTGCTTGTTGCGTATAAATTGGACCTGCTTCCACATTTCCTATGTTTTTTACAATAGCGCTTTTCCCTTCAGGTATAACATTATACATACCTGTAATTAATATCATAAGAGCTGTCGCTGTACATACGACAATTGTATCGATATATACGGAAAACGCTTGAACTAATCCTTGTTTTGCAGGATGCGATACTTCAGCAGCAGCCGAACTATACGTCGCTTCTCCGACACCAGCAACGTTTGAAAATACAGCACGTTTTACACCCCATGCAATAGCTGCACCAACAATTCCACCAAACATTTCATTTACACCAAATGCGCTAGAGAAAATTAAAGCAAACATACTTGGAATCTCCGTTACATTCGCAATTAATATGATACATGTAACAATTACATAACCAATTGCCATAAATGGAACAAGCATTTGAGAAACGCCAGCAATTCTCTTTACACCACCAAAAATAATTGCCGCTAGTAACACGACTAAAAATATACCAGTTATATATTTGTTAATACCATTAGAGTTTTCGAATCCAACTGCGATACTACTAGATTGAATACCTGGTAATAACATGCCATATGAAAGTGTTACAACTACCGCTACAATGACTGCAAACCATTTCATTTTTAAACCTTTCTCAATGAAATATGGAGTACCGCCGCGATATTCATTCCCTACTTTACTTTTGTATACTTGAGATAATGTTGATTCAACAAACGCACTCGCTGCCCCTAACAAAGCCATTACCCACATCCAAAATACAGCTCCAGGCCCGCCGAAAGCGATCGCTGTCGCTACCCCTGCAATATTACCAATTCCAACTCTTCCTGATAAGGCTAAACAAAATGCCTGAAAAGATGATATTCCCGTCTCGGAACTCTTTCCTTCAAATAATAGTTTAATCATCTCTTTAAAATAACGAATTTGCAAAAAACGTGTTGCAATCGTGAAATATACGCCTGCCCCTAATGCAAAAACAACTAAACCGATACTCCACACTTGCCCTACTAACCATTCTACTAAATTCTCCATCCAAATCCCCCTTATCATTCTTTGGAAAAGCAATTTTGTATATAAGAAAACGGACAACTATTATCAAACTTTCTAGTTGTCCGCATCTTTCATTATTTCATCCCTCAATTTTTGTCAGTAAAACACCCTATTACTTTATATTTACCCAAACACTTTTCACTTCTGTATAATTATCAAGCGCATATGAACCTAATTCGCGGCCAATACCAGATTGTTTGTATCCACCAAATGGTGCAGCTGCATTTTCTAAGTTATAATCATTAATCCACACTGTTCCTGCTTTTAATTTATTTGCCACTTGATGACCCGTTTTGATATTTTGCGTCCATACACCCGCAGCAAGGCCATAGGATGAGTTGTTCGCTCGTTCAATTACTTCTTCTGTCGAATCAAATGGAAGTACAACAACAACTGGTCCAAATATTTCTTCCTTAACGATTGTCATATCGTCTGTAACATCTGTGAATACAGTTGGTTTAACGAAATAACCTTTTTCAAGCGCACGTTCGCCACCAGCCGCAACTGTAGCACCTTCTTTCTTCCCTTGCTCAATGTAATTTAACACACGCTCTTGTTGTTTCTTAGATACGAGTGGACCCATTTCCGTTCCTTTCTCCATACCTGCTCCAAGTTTTACGTTGTTCGCCATTTTCACAAGTGCATCTACTACAGTTTCATAATGTTTACGATGAACAAATACACGTGATCCTGCGCTACAATTTTGACCATGATTATACATAATACCTTGGAATGCACCATTAATTGCTTCTTCCAAGTCCGCATCTTCTAAAATGATATTTGGTGATTTGCCGCCAAGCTCTAACGTTACATGCTTAATCATTTCTACAGACTGACGCATAATATACTTTCCTGTAACAGTAGATCCTGTAAAAGCAACTTTATCAATGTCATGATGATTTACAATTGCTGCTCCTGCTTCAGGACCAAAGCCTGGTACAAAGTTTACAACACCGTTTGGAAATCCAGCCTCTTTAAAGAGTTTTGCTGTATATAGTAAGGATAAAGGTGTTTGCTCTGCTGGTTTTAATACGATCGTACAACCTGTCGCCAGTGCAGCTCCCATTTTCCAAGAAGACATAACGAGCGGAAAGTTCCACGGAATAATCTGACCTACAACACCTACAGGTTCATGTCTCGTGTAATTTAAGTAATCTTTTGAAATTGGGATTGTTTGCCCAATAATTTTTGTAGCCCATCCTGCGTAATAACGATAATTTTCTACAGTCGCTGAAATATCATCATCAAGTGCTACTTGATATGGCTTTCCATTATCTAAAGCTTCTAGTTGCGCTAATTCTTCTCTATGTTCTTCAATTAAATCTGCTAACTTATAAATAAGATGCGCTCTTTCAGCAGTAGTCATTTCTGCCCACGGACCAGATTTAAATGCAGATCTTGCTGCTTTTACTGCAGCATCAATATCCTCTTCTTGCGCTTCACATACGACTGCTAGAACATCTTCTGTTGCTGGATTGTATGTTTCAAACGTCTTTCCGCCAATAGCAGAAACAAATTCGCCATTAATAAACATTTTAATTTCTTCATTTAAAAACGCTTCCACTTTTGGTTTCAGCTCAATATTTGTCTTTAACATTATGTTCTCCTCCTTATTTAAACAGCTGCATGAGCTGCAATATTTGATAAAATCGTTTGAAGCTTTTGATCTTCGTCAACAGTTAATCCTAGTCTTGGATAGCGAGAAGGTCCTCCCGCTTGCCCATGTAATTCCATGGAACGTTTAACGATTTGAACATATTTCCCTGATCCTTCAAGAAACTCGCAAAGTGGTAAAATAGCATCGTTTATTTCCCACGCCTTTTCTAATTCACCATTTTGAAAATGCTCATACATTTTTGTAACGAGACCGGGAACGATATTTCCTGCTACTGAAACCCATCCCGAAGCACCAACTAAATATGATTCCATAACTAAATCTTCAGAACCACAGAAGACTTGGAAAGCCCCTTCACTTTGTCTTACTAAATCTCTCGCTTTTCGAATATCTCCGCTAGATTCTTTAATATGTGTAACATTTTCACACTCTTTTCCAATACGGAGCATTAGCTCTGTACTCATATCGACACCAGAAGTAAATGGGTTATTGTATAGCATAATTGGTATATTTACAGAGTTTGAGATTTCTTTAAAATGAAAATAAATCTCCTCTTCCTTCGGTTTACAATAGTAAGAGTTTATAATTAATGCACAATCCGCTCCGTGCGCTTCTGCATGTTTCGTATATTCAATTGTTTCTTTTGTGGTCTCTGCTGCAGTTCCAACAATGACTGGAATACGGCCATCAATTTCTTTCAACACAGTTTCTACCATTTTAAATCGTTCTTCTTTTGATAAACTTACAAACTCTCCTGTACTTCCATTAATGATAATACCTGCAACCTTTTGTTCGATAAAGTAATTTACATTTTGTTTTACCCCATCCCAATTAATTTCCTGAAATTCATCCATCGGTGTTATTAATACTGGAAATGCCCCTTTAATTTTTTGCATATTTATCTCTCCCTATCACATTTTATTTTAATAAGAATCCTGCCGGAAACGGATCCGTAGGGTCTAATAGAAACGTCTGCATCCCTGTAATAAATCCTCTACTTTCAAAACGGAAAATGTATCCTAGTTCCTCCTTCTTCACTTTTTCCACAGTTATAAAACTATTAAATATACTTTCATTTTTAAAAGGTTTATCCGCCATATAATCATTTTTAAATAATGCATGAACATAGGAAACGATAGTAGAAACAAAACCTGGCGAACGTACGATAAAGTTATCTTCATGAAATGTAATCGACTTTATATGGTTCTTTTCTTTTTGCGAAGGATCTACTAAAATAAGCCTTTTTATTAGCGACTGTTTTTGTATAGCCTGCAGTGTAGCTTCTCCCCATCTTTTCAATTCTGAAATGTTTTCAACACGAATTTCTGGCGAATACGCACCTTTTTCTACAACTGCATATACTTTATCTGCTTGTATGAGAGAATAACTTACATTACCAACCTGTAAATTTTCCTCAATCAAATAGCAAAGTTTGCTTTCAAACGAAACAGATATAACTTCATCATTCTCTACATACGCATGAACTAAAAATATTCCAGATAACGTTTCAATTTTGTATTGATTGGACTCTCTCTTTTTTAAATACCCACTTTCGAGTAACATCGTTATTACCGCAACAATGCCCCCATAATGAAGCGGAATCGAACCTTCATGATTAAAAAATAATACAGCTGCATCCACTTCATTATGGATAGATGGAACGACAATACACCCATTCAAACCGATAAAACCACGTGGTTCATTTAATAAAAGCTTCATCTCTTCTGCTAATTCACCTGAAAATTGTTCATTTAATTGCTCCAAACTGTAGTAGTATTTGCATGGTACGTCTTTCATTACACGAAATGCCTCGCCATTTACATGTACGTCTACTGCTGTATACATTTTTTGAATGTTCATTTTATATCCTCCGTTTCATGTTCCATCGGCGGAATTAGCAAAAATCCTTCTTTGAGTGGATCCATTTCATTGTAAAAAAATTTATGCATACCCATAAGCCAAGCTGATCCCGTAATTTTCGTTATGACAGCTTCAATATTTTCAACATGTGTCGTATTCACGACATATCCTTTAAATAAAGAACCAACGATACTCTCATGAATGAACTCTTCACCAATTTTGATTTCTTTCTGAGCGTATAATACAGCTAGCTTCGCAGATGTTCCTGTACCGCATGGGGATCGATCTATTCCGCCTGGTGGTACAACAACTGTATTTTTCACATGCGCACATTCATGAGTAGCATCTGTATAAAATTCAACATGTGTTAATCCTCTAATAAACGAATACTCTGGATGAATGATTTCAAACTTCTCATTAATTGTGTTTCTTATATGAATCGCCTTATCGATGATTGTAGATGCATTTTCTGGTACTAATTCTAGGCCTACTGACTTCGCATCAATAATGGCATAAAAATTCCCTCCATACGCAATATCAGCCTCTACAGTTCCAATGTCTTTGACGTGTACAGTAATATTTTTCAATAAAAAAGCTGGTATGTTACAGAAAGATACCTCTTTTGCTTTTCCATCTTGAACAGCAATATCTACTTCCACTAAGCCAGCCGGGGTATCTAGTTTTAAAGAAGTAATCGGTTCAACTACTGGAATTAAACCTGATTCAACTAACGCTGTACATACACCGATTGTATCGTGACCGCACATCGGTAAGTATCCACCTGTCTCTATGTATATAACACCTATATCAGCCTCAGGATGACATGGGTCTGTTAATAATGCCCCTGACATTACATCATGACCACGCGGTTCATTCATTAACAATTTTCGAATCCAATCATATTCCTTTTTCATATGTAACATCTTCTCTGCCATCGTCTCTCCAATCAACTTTGGAAGTCCGCTAATTAATGTCCTCGTTGGATTCCCGCCCGTATGTGTATCAATAGTCGTAAAGACTCTTTGTGACCTCATCCGTTTAACACCCTTTCTGTAAAACGACTCAAACGAAGTGGTTCAATAGGAATAATTGTCTCTTTTTCATTTAATAACTCTTCAATTACTTTCCCAGTAACTGCTGCAAGACTAATCCCATCCCCTTCATGTCCAGCGGCAATGAAATAATTCGGAATATGTTCCACTCGTGAAATAATCGGCAAATGATCTTCTGTCCACGGACGTAAACCAGCGTAAGAACGAATTACCATCATATCTGCCATTTTCGGATAAAAGCGAATCGCTCTATTTGCGATACATTTAATGACTTCATTGTTTATTCTCGTATGAAACCCTACAAATTCACGACTACTTCCAATTAAGAAATTTTGACTTTCAGTAGGCTCAAATACGAGCGCAACCCCGTATTTTTCAGTTAAAACATCTACTTTTCTTTTTCCGCCAAATTTAGAAATTAAATAACCGAATTCCATTACTTTACGGCATCCTACATGTTGTTGCCTTGATGCTACTATAATATGCCCTTTTCTCGGTTCAATTGGTATATTTACATTTAACATCTGACCAATCTTAGGAGCCCACACACCGGCTGCATTTACAACTTGTTTTGCTGTAAAAGTACCATTCGTAGTTTCTACAACAAATGAACCATTCGTCTCTATTTTCATACTCTTTACTTCGGTCTGCTTAAAGGCTTTTGCGCCAAACTTTTGTGCCTCTGACAGAAGCGAGAAAGCAAGGAGATATGGATTCACAGTTGAATCCGTCGCACATTCTAAACCGCCTAATAAATCATCAGCAAAAAAAGGCGACTCTTCTCTTATATCTTGCCTATCAAGCATTCGAAACGGTAATCCAGCTTCTTTTTGCCGATCTACCCATTGTTGCGCAGCTTCCATCTCTTCGTCTGACTCACATACGAGAATACTTCCTGGTGCCCTATATTCAAATGAATGCTCTAATTTTTCACTTAAATCAGTTACTAATTTTTGACTTACTAAAGACATTTGACTATCAAATCCCGGATCTTTATCAATGGCCAAAATATTCCCATCACACCGTGAAGACGTCCCGCTGACAAATTCTCCTTTTTCAATGATTGTTACGTCTCTTCCGTATTTTGAAGTGTAATAAGCGATAGAACACCCTATTATTCCACCACCTATAATTAAAACGTCGCAGTGCCTCACAATATACTCCTCCTTTCCCTAAACCTCTCACTTTCTTTTATGCAATTGACGTGCCAATTCTTCATATATACAATTTCCATAAACAATATTTTTATTTGTAAAAATAATTTAAATTTACAGTAAATAGGTGTATTATTTTTTTATCACTGTCAAAATTTTTATACATAACAGGAGGGCATTATGGCATTTTCATTTCCGACTATACAAGAGTTTTTGGAACGTGTTTTAATCGATCATACATGTAGCCTTAATCACATTAAGCAAGTAAACGAAAGGTTTTATTATCTCCCTTCTACTACAGATGAATATAATTGCGCCATTATTTATGTAGATGACTCATTCACTGCACTAATTGACGCTTTTTCTTATGAATTAGCTGTTATCATCCTTAACGAAAACGATGAGCCGATATGCTGTATAACTTCTCAGCAAATGATTCCATTTCTTTATAAGTCCTACAATGAACTACAGGCATTTTATGACACCGTAATACAAACAACTGACTCTTCTGTTACAGTCATTGATAGTAAAGAATGCGTTCGAACTTGGACAGATGGTGCTGAAAAAATATTTTCAGTCAACCATAATGAAATTATTGGGCAACCGATTACTCGTTTTTTTGATTATAAAGACTTGGAAATTTTACAATCTTTACATGATGGAAAAAGCATAGTCGCTCAGTTCCATCAGCCTCGTCCCGATTTATTCGTATTAATTAATTCAAATCCAGTTTATTGTAATGATGAAATTATAGGAGCAGTCGTTTCAGAAACAGATGTTACAAATCAAGTCGCTTTAAATGAAAAACTATTTAATATGTCACATGAAATGCACCGTTTAGAACAAGAAGTGGCAAAGTATAAAGATGAATCCGATCCATTCCTTGCGATGAATGGGAAAAGTCCTGTTATACAAAGAACGATACAATTAGCTAGAAAAGTTTGTTCGGTGAAATCAACTGTTTTAATACTTGGGGAAAGCGGAGTTGGAAAAGAAGTATTTGCGAAAGCAATTCATGAAGCAAGTGAGGCAGCGAAGGCGCCTTTCATTTCGATTAACTGCGGGGCAATTCCAGAAGCGTTATTTGAAAGTGAATTATTCGGTTACGAGCGTGGGGCGTTTTCTGGAGCAAATAGTAAAGGAAAAAAAGGTAAAATTGAACTCGCGCAAGGCGGTACTTTATTCCTCGATGAGATTGGCGAAATGCCGCTCGATATGCAAGTAAAACTGTTACGTGTACTACAAGAACGAAAGTATTACCGAGTTGGCGGAGAAAAAGAAATTAATATTGATTTCCGCATTATCGCTGCTACAAATCGGGATTTACAAGAAGAAATGAGAAAAGGAACTTTCCGAGAAGATTTATATTATCGTTTAAATGTAGTTAGCCTGCATATTCCACCGCTGCGTGAAAGACGAGAGGATATTATCGAACTCACATACTCATTCTTAAACGATTTTTCAATCAACTATAACAGACCAATTCGTGACTTACCTTCAAGCATTATGCATGAACTGCTTCATTACAATTGGCCAGGTAATATTCGCGAACTTCGAAACGTTGTTGAACGACTTGTGGTATTTGCGACAGACGGAATTATAAAACAAGAATATTTACCATTTCATACAACCGAAAATTTAGACAATCATACAGCTCATTCCCTATTACTCAGCAACAATAATACAATCCTTTCTTTACAAGAAGAGATGGATGAGCATGAGAAAAAAGTTATTGAAAGGGCTTTACGAATTTTAAATGGGAATAAATTAGAATGTGCAAAACAACTTGGCGTAACAAGGGCTACTTTATATAACCGTTTAAAAAAACTTGGACTTCAATAAAGAAGCAGTATGCACCGATTAGGCGTTTACAGGTAGCTCTCTCCCCTTCCTCTATATTGGCATGATTTTTGCATATATAATTTGTGCAAACCGAACTAGAGGAGGAATACACATGACCAATAAAAACAACTTAATCGTTTGTCGTTGTGAAGAGGTTACATACGGACAACTTCAATCGACAATTGCTGAATATAACTGCTCGGCAAGAGAATTAAAACTAAGAACACGTGCTGGCATGGGATTTTGCGGTGGTCGTACATGCAGAATAATGATAGATCGAATGATTGAAAATGCGAATCCTGACGTAACTCTTAATGAACTACCGTTAAAATATCAACCACCAATACGTGCAGTTACTTTTGGATCGGTAGGTGAAAGTAAATGAGTAGAATTACACATCACCCTATTTTAGGTACTTTACAAAGTAGTGAGCGTATTACTTTTCAATTTAACGGTCATCAATACGAAGCATATGAACATGAAACGATAGCTGCTGCCCTGTTAGCAAATGAAATATGGACATTAAGAGTTCATGAAGATAGCGGGACACCGCGAGGTATTTATTGTAATATTGGGCACTGTTCTGAATGCCGCGTGACAGTAAATAATCAAACAAATGTACGCGCATGCTTAACTGTTGTAGAAGAAAACATGGTTGTTGAAAGCGGGAAACAGCATCCGAATATCGTGAGAGAGATGGTGAAAAAACGATGAGTGATGTAATTATCATTGGTGCAGGACCAGCGGGATTATCTGCTTCTATCTCTTGTGCTCGTTTCGGACTAAAAGTGCTCGTTATTGATGAATTTATGAAGCCGGGTGGGAGATTGTTAGGACAGTTGCATCAAGAGCCTACTGGAGAATGGTGGAACGGAATAGAAGAATCGAAGCGACTTCATGAAGAAGCAGAATCACTTTCAGTACATATCAGGTGCGGTGTTTCGGTCTATAATTTAGATAAAGATGAAAACAATTGGTTTGTACATACTAATATCGGTACGTTAGAAGCACCGTTCGTACTACTTGCTACTGGTGCTGCGGAATATTCTATTCCCCTTCCAGGCTGGACACTTCCAGGAGTGATGTCAATTGGAGCAGCTCAAGTTATGACAAATGTTCATCGCGTGCAAGTTGGAAAAAAAGGAATCATTATTGGTGCTAACATTTTGTCTTTCGCCATTTTAAGTGAATTGCAATTAGCGGGAATTAAAGTAGATCATATTGTACTCCCTGAAAAAAGCGAGTTAAGTCAAAAAGCTGGTGAACCTGAAGAAGTTTTAAACTCTCTTTTAAATGCAGCACATCTCGCTCCTTCTGCTATTTTACGAATAGGTAGCCACTTTATGAAATATGATTGGATTCGAAAAGCTGGATTAACATTCTATCCAAACAGCGGAATGAAAATAAACGGAACGCCACTTCACCTTCGGAAAGCAGCTCTTGAAATTATCGGAACAGATCAAGTTGAAGGTGTACGCATTGCTAATATTGACTCTAAAGGAAATGTTATTAATGGATCAGAGAAAATATATGAAGCAGATTTTGTTTGTATTGCTGGGGGATTATACCCACTTGCCGAACTTGCAGCTGTAGCTGGTTGTCCCTTCCATTACATTTCAGAATTAGGTGGACACGTTCCTCTCCATTCCGAAACAATGGAAACCCCTCTTCCTGGTTTATTTGTAGCTGGCAATATTACAGGCATTGAAAGCGGAAAAATTGCGATGGCGCAAGGAACTGTTGCAGGTCTATCTATTGCTAAATATGCAGGTGAACAACATGATATAGTCGACCAACAATTATATCACGCCATTCAAAACGTTCACTCTGTTCGTCAGAAAGCTGCAATTCAGTTTAATCCGATGGTAGATATCGGTAGACGAAAGATGAATGATTTATGGCATAAATTCCAAACAAATGATAAAGATTTCTATAAACAACAAGAAATTATTTAATAAGACTTATTTGTCAAAAAGCTCCCCTTATCCAAAACATAAGGAGAGCTTTTCAAATTATTTCACTTCGATTGTCCAATCACCATCAGCTTGAATAGTGAATATATGTATACCATTTTCTTTTACAGGTACTTTTTTCGTAGTATCGGCAGCACCAATTTCATTAAATATCATGCTATCGTTTAAATCCACTACAAAATTACTTTCACCATTCTTATGTACACCATGCAATTCTTTCAAACCTTTTTCAAGTTTCACAAAAACAACATCAGATCCGTGACCACTAATTGTTCCTGGAGCTGTTACTACTTTATCTATTGGAATAGACTGAGACATATTCACTTTCCAGTGACCATCTGCCATTGGATTAATAAAATATTTTCCACTCTTGTTTAATAAAACTACACGTTTTTCTTTTCCATTACCAATAAAATTCGAAAGTGAACCAGAGTCATTACCTTGTTCATCTTTTAACTCTAGAATTGCATTACTTTCTCCTGTATGTTCTACTTCCGCAATAACAAATCCGGATTTTAACTCAAAAAAATCAGAAGAATTCGCACCATCACCTTCTAACGAAACACTATGATCTTGTGATAATCTCTCCACTGCACTTTTTTCTTTTATCTCTTTAGCTTTCGGGCTAGTTGTTGCTGTTTGCTGTTCAGTATTCTTATCTTTTTTTTCATTCGCTTGTACATCTTTTGTTTGCTCCGTTGAATTACAAGCAGTTAAAGATAAACATACCGCAGCAATTGTTGCTAATAATTTCTTTTTCATAATATCCTCCTATTAACATAAAACATTCTTAATAAGAATAACATATTTTTACCAATTCATCAGTTTATTAAAAATTGAATTTTATCCTAAAATAGGAAACATACTAAAAATAGAAATTAAAATAAAAAACTGCTAGAGCATAAAGCCCTAACAGTCTTATTGTTCATCACTATTAAATTTCGCTAATGCGTAAATACCTTCTTCATCATCTAATTCAAGTTGTAATCTCGCTGCGAATGAATTGACATTATATTCTCTGTCAAGCAATAAGCGTAATGCTTCGATTAAGTTTGCTTGAATTAAAATTTGCTGGCGACCATTTACCTCTACTTCCGCAGAGAAACCGTAGTCATCGTCATACATGAGTTCAACTAACACTTCTTCTGGACCCACTTGTCTTTTTTCAGCTATATATACGCAAAGCGCATTTATTAATTCTTGTTCAGAAATTTTTATTGTTTCCATGCTACTTCATCTGCCTTCTTTTTACGTTGGTCTTTGAAGTATTTAAATGCACGAACTGCTAACATTACGATACCAGCCATTACTAACATATTTACCATAAATGCTAATACAGAACCAAGAGCTCCCATATTTGCAAATAAGCTACCCATTAGTAAACCACCAAGACCACCTAGTAATAAACCTTTCATAAAGCTTCCTTTATTACTTTTTGGTGCTGTGTTTGTTGCTTTCGTTTTTGAATCTGGAGTCGTTTTTTGAGAATTTACATTTGAGTCTTTTTTGTTTAAATCAACTTTTGACTTTTGACCTGAACTTGGTGTAAATGATTTTTTACCCGATTTGTAACTTTTCGCTGCTGCATGATCTACGAACATAAAGCTGCTAGCCCCAAAGATAACCATGAATGCTGTCATTACTGCTACAAGTTTTTTCAACATATTATATCCATTCTCCTTTTATATAGATATATGTGAAATCTATCTTTCTAGTAAATTCAGAATGATAGATTTGTTTTTAAGAACATTTTAAAGGTTCTTATGAACTTATTATATGAACTTTTGTCGAAATATGCAAGTATTATTTACTTTCAACAGTTTGGTGACAAAGGAAAAATTAAGCAAAACAGAATTGACTTTAAATGAAACAAAACATATTATAAGTTCATAAGAACTTTTTATTATTTTGGAGGTGAAAAGATGGAAACATTTCATCTCACACGAAACGAAATGGCTACCCTTCTTCTATCACTAAGAGGATGGAATACGAAAAAGCCTCTCGGTATTTTACAAGAAGCTTGGGCAAAGTCACATAAAAAAGATATTGAAAGCGGACAAAGCGTTACAGCTTTTATTACTACCGCACTTTCACCTATTTTTGAAAAGCTGATTAAAATTGACGATACTGATGTCGGTTTTTCTTTAAATGAAATAGTTGCGCTTGGCAATCAGATTGAAAACACAAGTTTCTCTGTAACTGCTATGCAAAACTGGGTGAAACGAGATATAAAAGAAATGATTGGCTCTCCTCAAAAAGGGAAAAAATATTCGATTGAACAAGCAGCCTTACTGTTCATTGTCGAAGATTTAAAAACAGCACTTGATTTTGAATCAATTCGTAAGCTATTACGCCTTATCGTTAATGACCCAGCCGATCGAAGTGATGATTTAATCAATCCTGTTCATTTATATGTAGCATACTCTTCTCTATTTGAAGAACTCAATCAAGGGAATTGCTTACAACTAAATGCAACAGATACAGTTCATACAATTGAAAACATCGTAAAAGAAAAAGCTGATAAAATCGCAAGCAAGTTCGATCAAATTAATAACGAACAACGCGAAGCAATTCGTAACGCTATTATCATTGCGACCCTTTCTGTACATACCGCTTATGTACAAATGTTAGCAAAGCGTTACGTAACAGCAACTTTATTTTTACAGAACTTAGATGTGAAGCCTTAAAAAATAGGAGCAGAAATGCTTCTATTTTTTTATAACGGAAACAAGCAACCATCTGTTCCAAATATACAACAAATGCTTGCTTGATTTATTTAAATTTAAGTTTCATTTCATATAAAGCCGTAGTATTACGCATATCTACAAGTAGTGTCATTTAAGGTTCCATATATCCCTCTAACCCTCATTACATTCAGAATTAACTGTTTTTTTAACGTGCTATTTTCTCATTCTTAATTCTATGCATATCATACACTTTCACTTCATTCTCTATATATGATTTTACTTTTTTAAATTCAGCTTTCTCATAACAACGAATTGCCCTTTTGTTGTCTTCCCGTACCTGTAATACAACTGCTTGTATATCGGAATCTAAAAACGATTTACTTATGAAATACTTTGTAATTTCTGTTCCAAGTCCTTTTGAATATAAATTCGAAACGCCAATAAGAATAGAGTATTCCATCACATAGGTATCATCATATTTCGTCTTTTTTAATCCGACTCTTCCTATTACTTCATCTCTCACTATTATTACATGATAACTTGCATAAGACCGCGCTAATTTTTTAGTCCAATACTCCCGAAGTTCTTCTATTGTATATCGCTTAAATGGTTTCACATCTGCTATGTTATGTAATTCTTCGTCGTTATACCATTCTAATATAATTGGTAAATCATCCAATTCTAGAAGACGTTCTTTCCAGTTCACATTTCCACCCCATCTATTTTATGTTTTCAAACCAATTTAAAAAGAATATGCATATTCTTTTTTAGGTAATCTCACTATCTGTTGAATAAAAGGGGATTTTTCTATAATATCCTCTAACTGCCCCTCACTATAGACGTAAATACCACCTACATATGAACTGTACGCCTTTTTCTCAGTTATTACTGCTAAAGTGCTATTTTCCTTTTTAAAATCACCCTCTAGTCCTTTTTCAAAAGATAAACTTTTGGCTTCTGAAAAATAAAGCTGAATTAACGTCGCTAATTGTACGTCCTTTGATTTTGCAAAGTACTTTATTTCATTTAAAATGATTTCATCTTGTAACGGAAGAAAGTCCTCTACTTCTAACTTCTCTCCGTTATGAAAGAAGTTTTGAAGTTCAGGAGTATAGAACGAAAGATTTTTCTCCTCTATCATTTTAAAAATTGTTTGCAGCAATATGTCTTTTCCTATCACAAACGGGTGGCCAAATCCATTATTGTAAAGCCCTTCTTTCATTTTCATTAATTGTTCAATGAAGGGGATTCCCGATTCTTCAATAACAAGTTTACCGTCAATTAAACGCATGTTAGCAATCAATTCTTCTATCTGTAAACCTTCTAATTCAAGCGATGAGTAATATATATCTCTATTCCAAAAATCTAATTGATCCATTCCTAATGAATTAAATAAGAGCTCATCTATAATTGGAAAAACTCCATCTTCTGTTAAAGCTTTCGTTACATCATCTAATAATCTAGGTGTTTGATTTAAAATCGTACGTATTTCTTCGTCCTCTTGAATGATTCGTACCGTCCACTCACCATGATCTTCACCCGATATTTGCTGAAAACAATGTGAATATGGCCCATGTCCAACATCGTGTAGAAGGGCTACAGTAGATACTAGCTTTCGTTCATATTTCGATAAATGTATGTCACCAATCTCAGTAAGATGTTCTATCACTTTATTTACTAGCACATATACACCTATCGAATGTTCTTCTCTTGTATGTATTGCGTTCTCATGTAAAAAATAAGTATGTCCTTGTTGTTTAATATGCGTCAACCTTTGAAATGCTTTTGTATCTATCAATCGAAGGATATCTCTATCACGAATAGAGATTGGTCCATAAATCGGATCTGTAATATACATACGTTCTCCTCCTATTTTTGTAAATGAAAGACCTATACCATTATACTTAATTTTCAGTCTATTATCATTGATATATGAGAAATTTTTAATAATCTTTTCATTAACCCTTCATAAAAACGCGGCTTATATCCTTTACTATAATACTTATGAGAGACATAAAAGAATTGAAATAGCAATTCCCTATGTAAATAAGGTATAATCTACATATAGTGAACCTTTTACGTGATTAAATAAAAGGTTCTTATACTCAAAAATTCATAAACTAGAAGGTGCAACAATGTTAAGTAGTTTTATTCATTCAGTATTAACGTTTTTTGAAGGATTAGGTTATTGGGGCATTATGCTTGGACTTATGATTGAGATTATTCCAAGTGAAATAGTCCTTGCTTATGCAGGTTACTTAGTATTCAATGGTAGTATCTCATTTATAGGTGCAGTCGTATTCGGTACAATTGGCGGTGTTATTGCCCAAATCTTTATTTATTGGCTTGGACGATACGGCGGACGCCCCATATTAGAACGTTATGGAAAATATATTTTCATACATAAAAAACAAATAGATGCTGCAGAAGATTGGTTTAATCGTTACGGAACTGGCGTCATTTTTACAGCACGCTTCATTCCAGTAGTGCGTCATGCGATTTCAATTCCTGCTGGTATTACAAAAATGCCTTTACTACGTTTCACTACATTAACAGCACTCGCAATCATCCCTTGGTCAATCATTTTCATTTATTTAGGTGAAAAACTAGGTGAAAATTGGGAGAATATAAATGATATTGCTGGTCCGTATGTGAAATCATTCGCAATTGGTGGCGTCGTACTTATACTTTTATACTTCGTTATAAAAAAATGGACAAAAAAGCGTAAAAATCTCGCTTAAGAATATAATAAAAACCGCTATAAATTCATTCGGAATTATAGCGGTTTTTTATTTATATATGAATTAATCTTCAGGAATTATATAACACCTTTCCATCTACATTTACATGGATAAGCAACCATTTGATCATTTCTTTCGTATATTATCTCAAAAAGGAGTGATTCCCCTATGCATTGGCAGCAAAAAATACCATACTTAATCGGACGCCCTATCGGTATTTCCTTCATAAATGGGCAAGGAACTTCTGGCGTATTATGTTCAGCGCATGATGGTCAATTATATGTGTATGAATACCTTTATCAAGCTCAGTTCGCAATGAAACATTATGATTATAGACAGGTTCAAGATATACATGCATTCCCAAATTGCCCTCACCAAAATCCTCTATACTAAAAAAATCGGAACGGCTCATAGCCATTCCGATTTCTATACTTTATTTCTCAGAATAAAATTTCTGCACTGCTTCATCAAAATAAATCCAACCTTTCCAGCCTAAATGAATCGTATCTTTTAAGAAATACTTATCATATTCATGACCAGAGAAATCAACTACTGGATATCCTGCTTTCTCAACCTGTTCTCGAACTTTATTATAATACACTTCACGGCGTTCTTTCGGGAAGCCAGTATAATCATACCAAGGCCCATTTACAGGTACAGAAATAAAGAGTGGTTTGACATTTTTCTCTTTAAATAAATCTAAAATAATTTGTAAATCATCATATTCTGGTGATTCATCATATGTTTCATTTGCTCTAAAGTTTTTTAAACCTTTTAGTTTTTTCTTCAGATTATTCTTATGATAATACGGATTTTCAATTCCGAATGTATTTGTAGTAGACTCAGCTTTCCCTTCTTGTTCTGCGTGTTTACGTGCGTCTTCCCAAGAAATTGAACGAAGCCCGCTATTGGTTTTCTCTTTCATCGGTTCGATTTTAAATAAAGAGTTAAATAAATCTCTATGATCTAAAATATTTCGATACATATAAGCAAGTGGTTTAACTAAACCTGCTTTTATGTTATGTTTCGTATCATTATATACAATACCTTCTAATGAATTTTTTAATATATCATCTTCTTGAACAACTTTATAATCTAATAGCCGTTTGGCGATTTGCTTCTTCATTTCTGGATTTATCTCATCATTAAAAATAAAATGATATGCTTGTTGTTTGGAGAAATTATTAGTGAAATCCCCTTGTGATACACCAGTCTTTGTAAACCATTGTGGTGAAAGAACAAAGACTACTTTTTTACCTTCTAATTCATCCATAGTAGATGTCATATTTAAAATATGAGCTAAACTTTGTGTACCGCCAGTTCCAATTAAAAACGGTGTAAAACCAGCTGGATTTACTTTGAAATAATTAGACGGATGATATACATCCATTCGTAAAAATTCTGATGAACCGTACATCGGTAAATACTGTGAATTATCTAACATTTTTCGCTGTAAGAAAACACTTTGTAATTTCTCTTTTTGTAAAGAAGTAGCCGCATCTTCTACCTTCTTATCACTAATAAGCGATACTAAACTTTTCGATGGGATTAGAATGATAATGAAAAAAAGCACACACGCTAAAATTATAGGATCAAAAGCATGCTTCATTTTCATCTTCTGTCCCTCTTTCTATCGTTATTAAATTGTAACCCTTGTCTTTGACACGCCATCTTTTCTCTCCTTTTTCTCTATACATGTTCCATTCTATTTGTCTATTATATACATGTATGTATTTCCTTCCTTGTTCTATTAAATCCTATAGAAATAGCGCAAGAAAATGTTTCCATAGAAACACGTTAATTATACAAGATTCTACATAAATTTCACACTGGAATTTTAGTAATAATTTTATTTTTAAGTCGTAAAAAAACATATGAAATGTCTATATTTCATTCGGAACTGTACAAAAAAACAGACTATCACATACGTGAAGTCTGTTTCTCCATTCTTTTATTTTTGTACATCTGCCCCTTTTAAACTTGTAGCTGGACCAAATTGATGTACATATAAATCTTTCACATATGGTTTTTGTAAGTAAGATAATCCGCGCTGGAATACCGGTGCAATTACTGCATCATCAAGTAGCATTTTTTCAGCTTCTTGCATTGCTTTCCAGCGAGCTTTTTCATCATTACCTAATTCTGTTTTAATCTTCTTAATTAACGCATCATATTCTGGGTTTGCATATTCTGTATTATTAACACTGCTTCCAGAAAGGAATACTTCTAAGTAAGTCATTGGATCTGGATAATCCGGTAACCAGCGTGATAACGACATTTCATATTCTTTCTTCTTCTCTAGTGCTAATTTTTGCGTATGTGGTTGCAATTTCACATTCACTTTTAAACCTGGTAAATTTTTCTCAAGCTGCTCTTTAATGTACTCTCCAACTTTTTTAAAGTTTTCTAAGTCATAATTTAATAGTTCTAACGTCACTTCATCTGTACCTGTTTCTTGCTTTGCTTTTTCCCAATATTCTTTCGCTTTTTTTACATCAGTTTTATTAAACTCACCTGCCGTACTTCTAAAATCTTTTTTATCTGGTCCCTTTAAAAATCCTTTTGGTACGTAATAGTTTGCAGCAACCGAACCATCATTTAAAAATGAATCCGCAAGTCCTTTCTTATCAAAAACTGTACTTAGCGCAAGACGTGCATTTTTATTTTTAAGAATCGGTACATTTTCATTAAATCGGAAGAAGTACATAACTGGATCTGTATATTGTTTTAGCTCTTTATTATTTTTATATTTATCCACGAATTCTGTAGAAATAACAGCTCTATCAACTTTATCTGTTTCATATAAATTTACCGCAGTTGAAATTTCTTTTACAATTTGATAGTTTACTTCATCTAACTTCACTTCTTTTTTATCCCAATACTTATCGTTTTTCTTCATTGTAAAGCTAGCTTCATGCTTCCACTCTGATAATGTAAATGGTCCATTATATACCGCTTTATTTGCTTCTAATCCGTATTTATCACCTTGCTCTTTCGCATATTTTTCGTTAATTGGATAGAAGGATGGTAAAATTAATAATTTCGTAAAATACGGTACAGGATGTTCTAGCTCTACGACGAACGTTTTATCATCCTTCGCTTTTACTCCTAATTCATCTAGACCTAGTTGTTTTTTATTTATCTTCTCAGCGTTTTTCACATCGTACGCAATGTATGCATATTGAGAAGCGGTATCTGGATTAATCAATTGCTTCCAAGCGTATACGTAATCATGAGCGGTTACTGGATCTCCGTTTGACCATTTCGCATCACGCAAATGAAATGTATATATCTTTCCATCTTTACTCACTTCATATTTTTGTGCGCCTGCCTCAATTACTTCATCATTTTTCGATAGACGGAATAGTCCTTCCATTACGTTATTCAAAACGTTAAACGAGACTGCATCTGTGACTTTCACTGAGTTTAACGACGGAATTTCACCCGTTTCTAGTAACTGTAATACTTTCTTTTCATCTTTCGGCTTTGTTGTAGTTTTTTCTTTTGCGCAGCCAACTAAAAATGAAGAAACTAATAGAGTACTAACTAATGAGTAACGAACAACTTTTTTCATTTAAAAACCCCCTCTATTTTTAAGGTAAGTAACGACGAGCACCAGCGTATTCTTCTATATATCCTGGTGTATTTAGTGGTATAATCTCTACCGACCTTTCAGCTCTTGGTGAGTGAATCATATTGCCATCACCAATATACATTGCAACGTGATGGACACTACCTTTCCCTTGATCATGTGCAAAGAAGATTAAATCTCCCTTTTGTAAGTTTTCTTTATCAACTGCAATTCCTGCTCTTGATTGCGGTCCAGAATCTCGCGGAATTGTAATGCCGTGCGATTTATAGATCGTATGCGTGAAGCCAGAGCAATCAAATCCAAAACCACTTGTACCAGCCCATATATACGGTAAACCTAAAAACATTTTCCCTGTGTTAATTAAATCATCAGCTGTCGGTTTTGGAATATCAGTTTGAGAACGGTAAACTGTTCCATCATTTTTTCGTAGCCATGCTTTCTGACCATTTGGCAACAATACACGGTATGAAATTGTGTCTTCACTTAATAGCGGCAGTCTTGTATTATAACTGACTTCAAGTGATTTATGTTTTTCAGAAGGATTTATATATAAAATCGCAGTTGGCTTTGTTATTAACACAAAAGGTTCATTTGTTTTATCTGCAAATTCTTGATTATATGTTAATTGCTTTTCAGGCATCCAGCCCGGATAACCTTCTTCATTTCGTGGTGTTGGCTGTCCATGCACTAATACCTTCACCCACTCGCCTTTCTTATCAATAACGGTTACTTCTTGACCGAGTAACGCTTGTGTTTCTAATTTATTTGCATTTGTTAACCATAGTTTCTCGTCAAGTGTCATTGATTTCGTCCATTTCCATAGATCCACTGGATTTGTTGCACTCGGTGTATCGATTGACCTTAATGAATCAGGTGCTGTCCATAACGTTGCAGCAGATACATCTATAAATGCTTTATTATCCTTCTTTTCTTCAGCATTTGCCGATGTAAACGATGAAAATATAAATAAAGTTGTTAAAAATGCAGTTCCTACTTTTTTCATATATATCCCCCTTAAAAAAATAGTTTACTAGTCTCTTCTCCTAAGACTTACTATTCACTGTCGATTGAAGGTTTACCTTTGATCCAGAATAAGTCATTCCTTCTGGCTCTTCCATTAACCAAAGCGGTGCATCAAGATCAAAATAATGTATATTAGGATGTGCTGCCGCTAAATGTGCAACAGCGCTAACGGAAAGTGAAGATTCCATCATGCTTCCCACCATACACTTCACACCAGCCGTTTCTGCGATATCTGCAATACGCCATGCTTCACGTATGCCACCACATTTCATTAATTTAATATTAATTAAGTCTGCATATCTTCCTTGAACGAGCTTTAATGCATCACTTGCTGAAAATATACTTTCATCGGCCATAATTGGCGTTTGCACACGATCTTTGACGTACTTTAACCCATCCCAATCTTTCGCGTGTACTGGTTGTTCAATAAATTCTATATTTAAATTACGATTTTCCATCTCTTGAATGATAGAGATCGCTTCTTTTGGACTCCAACCTTGATTCGCATCTAAACGTAATGTCGTATTTCTTGGTACCACATTTCGAATTGCCTCAATACGTTCCAAATCTAAATGCGCCTCTTTACCCACTTTAATCTTTAATGTTTGAAATCCTTTTTCTATATGTTTCTTCGCTTCTTTTGCCATTAATACAGGCTCATCCACACTCACTGTAATATCGGTATAAATTTCTTTCTTCCCGCCTAACAATGCATATAACGGCAC
Source organism: Bacillus sp. AR8-1 (assembly GCF_008042345.1). Taxonomy (NCBI): domain Bacteria; kingdom Bacillati; phylum Bacillota; class Bacilli; order Caryophanales; family Bacillaceae; genus Bacillus; species Bacillus sp. AR8-1. Next base: position 43,551 of record NZ_QNUB01000067.1, on the reverse strand, counting down.
ATTTTGATATTGGCAATATACATCATATAAAGCGATATCTACCGCTGCTTTCGCACTTGAATTTCCAATACAACTCATTTGAATGCGCTGTAGTAACTGCTGAAACTGAATGATATCTTGACCAATTAAACATGAACGCATCGGTCCTAAAATCGCTTCTTCCATTCCACTGGTGAAATCACCCGTAATAACTGGCGTTGCGGCTGCAGCCCCCTTACCAATCAATCCTTCGTCTGTATGAATATAAACATCTATACTTTCAATTTCTGTTACAGTACGAAGTGCGGTTTTAAACGGTGTATGCAGTTTTATACGTCTACGATTTACTTTTACGTCTGTAATTTTCATTTTGTTCATCCTTTCTTCTTCCAATGAAGTGAAATCTTAATCCACTGGAAATTTATACCCACAGATTATTAGGTAAACCTATTGAGCATTTACTCTCCTATCTCTCTACTTTGTTTTCGTTTACTTTTGGTGTAGGATGATAATGTGAAATAAAAAAATCCAGCCATAAGAATGATTCTTACGGCTGGATTTTGTCTATGATTGAGTAGACAAAGCAGCAATCTGATTATATTTTTTCTGTGCATCTTTTAGCGCTACAAGTAACGCTTTTTGAGAAGAGCCGAAATATCGGTTCTTTACTTCCATTACTAACGCCGGGTCATTTATATTTTTATGTAGAAATAAATATTTAACAAATTGAGATGTTAATGCAATTGTCGCTGAGCAGTCTGCATCTACAATTTCCCCTGTATCCTTAACAAGTACAAATGCTACGAAATAGCTTTTAAACTTTTCAGTAATGGGATTATTTTGAGGTGCTTTCGCATCCCCTACGATATAAATTGTATTTGAAGCGTACACAGCTATCTTCCTTTCTTATACGAGGATAACGGGTTTCTTAATAGTCGTATGAGCGAGGAACTCAACGTTGATTAAAAAATGTATCCGCTTACCTTGTATTATAATATAATTAACAGAATTTTAACAACATTTATTTTAGTGCATATTCCATATTTATGCAAATAGCTTAAACTCTTCATTTTTACAATATGTGATTGTTCCTTGTACCATGACATTCATACATAAAAAACTGCACCTCCAATTGTTAGACGGTGTCTAACAATTGGAGGTGCAGTTCAATGGCTAGCTGTTTTTTTATTACTTTGGCATCACAAATATAGTTTCATTTGACTTAGAAAATTGATACTCTTTTCTCGCAAACTTCAAAATTTCTTCTTCATCGTCTGTTAAATTTTCTATGTTAGTCTTTAAAGAACCTTTATCTTTCTTTAAAGATACTAATTGTTTCTTTTGATCCGTAATCGTATCTTTCTTTTTATCAATTACTTCTTGTTGTTTCGTTAAAATATATTGAACGTACAGAGTAGTTGCCGCAATAAAAAGGACCATTAAAATAAGACGCCTTAACTTCTTTTTATTTATCTTACGCTTGTCACTAGGTTGTGATGATTGTTCTGGTATATTAGGAACATTTACTCGTTTGAGTTTCCTCATTCAAATCCCCCTAACCCATATTTTTCACTATCATCGGCACGTTTTCTTACTAAACTAAATTCTATTCTTATAAAATAAACTCCTTCACAAAAATATCCCATAAATTAACCAATTAAAGATAGCATTCGACGACATTTCTACATTTACACCGTTTTTTTTTATACATGCTGCTATAAAATAGTAGTTTCTGTAATTCTTTTTCTACTATTGTAGAAGAGTTTTTTCACACACAAAATTCTTACCCCACATATCCATGTTATAACATGCTTACAAGGAGGGGAAATATGCATTACCGCACATTAGGTAAAACTGGAATAACTGTTTCTGAAATAGGTTTTGGGGCATGGGCAATCGGTGGTGATGAATGGGGACCTGTTAACGATAAACAATCTATAACTGCTATAAAAAAAGCAATTGAGTGTGGTGTGAATTTTATTGATACTGCGGATGTGTATGGTTTAGGACATAGTGAAAAGTTGGTGGCTACCGCGATTAAAGGACATCGTAATGATATTATCCTATCAACGAAAGGTGGTTTAATCGGACACCACTACGACCCTAATGGAGTTCCTGTATATGATACTCCCGAAAAAATCATCGCCGTATTTGAAACAAGTTTACAACGTCTTCAAACAGATTATATTGATCTTTATTTTTGTCATATTTGGTGGCATAATCGTAGAGAAACAGAAGCATTTCTACGTGCATTTGACATATTAAAACGTGATGGAAAAGTAAGGGCAGTCGGTGTTTCGACTCATGATTTACAATACATTCATCATTTCAATAACAACAACGAAATTGATATCGTACAACTTGATTACAATATATTAAATCGAAAACCTGAAAAAGATATATTACCATTCTTACAAGAGAAAAATCTAGGATCTATTATTCGTGGTCCATTAAAAATGGGCATTTTAACTGGAAAATTCACAAATAAAACAATTTTTCCAGATGGAGATTTACGCAAAGAATGGCCAAATGAAACTTGGTTTCAAGAAGACTTACAAACCGTAGAAAAACTTCGATTGCTCTCAAATAAAAATCAGACCCTAGGGCAACTTGCACTTCGCTATGTACTCTCTCATCCGGCAGTAAGTGTTGTAATTCCTGGTGCCAAAACCGGAATGCAAGCACAAGAAAATGCAAATGCATCTGTTCGCCCTATTTTGAGTGATGAAGAGCTTAACTATATTCATTCAATATAAAAAGCCCAATCCGGGCTTTTTAATTTGGCAAACTAATATCATACTCCATTCGCTTCGCTGTGTCCTCCGCAACATGCATACCTAACAAGTTTTTCACAATATGAAATGCCATATTAATTCCAGCTGAAATTCCGGCAGATGTTATAATATGTCCTTCATCTACAAACTTTACATTTTCTATAACTTCAACATTTTGAAACTCATTTTTAAACTTTTCAATACTAGCCCAATGTGTTGTTGCTTTTAAACCTTCCAGTAAACCTGCTTTCGCCAGTAATAGCGCTCCTGTACAAACTGAAGTCATCAGCTTTACTTCTTTCATTTGTTGGCGAATCCATTTTATTACTATTTCATTTTTTATTTCATATTCTCTAGCACCTAGCCCACCCGGAATTATTAAAATATCCACTGGTGGTAAATTTTCAATACTATAATCTGGCTGTACCTTCAATCCGTTCCTTGCTGTAATCATTTCCCCATTCTCGCTAACGGTATAAACAGTAAATGGTTTTTCTTCATTCACCTCAGTTACAGAAAAAACTTCAAATGGCCCTGCAAAGTCTAACACTTCTACTTCATTAAATAAAAATATACCAACACTCCATTTATTCATCATAAGTTCACTTCCTGTTTCAAATGATGTAATAGATGACCATATCCTTTTTCTAATGCAATATCATACGCTGTTTTCCCATCATTTTTCTTTATCATCTTATTAGCTCCATTTTTAAGGAGTAACATAATTATTTCTTCATTTCCTAATAATGCCGCTTCGTGAAGTCCTGTCCAGCCACCACTTTGCATAATATTTACATCTGATCCTTTTTCAATTAAGAAAGCAACAAGTTTACTTTGCTTGTTCGCAATTGCTGCTTGCAAAGGCGTATTTTCATTTTCGTTTTTCGCTCTACTATGTATATCTGCACCGCTTTCTAAAAGAAAACTCGCTATTTCTTTCTGTCCAAAATAAGCTGCTAAATGAAGTGGTGTCCATCCATCTTCACTACATTCGTTAACAATACTTGGACTCGCCTTTATAAACTCCACTACTTTTTCCTTATGACCACTTAAAACAGCTTGTACTATTGATTGTAAATGCTCCATAATAATCTCCTATCCTTCAAAATATTTAAGCATCCCCTTCTACATGTTCTATTAATTATTACATTTTCCTTTTAAAAACTTAAGTTTACATAATAATATTATAAATTACCTTTGTACTTAATGTTGAATAGCAATAATGTTTAAAATAATACCTTTAAACAATAAAGACTATGATTTCATTAGAGTTACTGAAAAAAGTAATTAAAAAAACTATACACATAGTTTTCATCATATTCGTTCAGTTGCATGAACTAAAACAGGTAATGTTTATTCTGCTATTCATGCTTTCAACATATCAAATAATATTATTCCAATAAAAAAACAATCCATTTTAAAAATGGATTGTTTTTTTATTTCTGTTTTATGCGGTTTATTTTATTTTTGTATTTTCTATGACGGGTTATTTTATTTTGCTATTCATGCTTTCAACATATCAAATAATATTATTCCAATAAAAAAACAATCCAAATGGATTGTTTTTTTATTTCTGTTTTATGCGGTTTATTTTATTTTTGTATTTTCAATGACGAAATAATTACACTTACAAAAATGAAATACTACTATCTTAGCCCCTCTTATAGTAAGTTTTTCGTTTGAAAACCAAAAACACATTTTCACCTTACGATTAAAAAACATATGTAAAAATCTCTAAAACAGCTGCCTTATCATACTAATCTATAGCAATTCTGTCTTCTTCCCTTACCTGTTTCCTTTAACACATACGATTTTAAAACAAGCGCCGTTAATGAATCTGTTAATGTTTTATATGATAAATTTGATAATGCCAATAGATCGTTCGTATATAACATTCTATGCTTCTCTAATAATAATAGTACTAATCGTTCAGACGGTTTTAATGCCTCATCACTTTCTAGTATAAAGTCTATATTTTTCATTTCTCTAATTACTACTCCTTATATAAAAAAATACTTTAGGTGCTAATTTAATATAAAAATAATACATAACAAAATTTGAAATATATTAAAATAACATTGTTTTAAAACACTATTATACTATAACATATATAATTCTTCAAAAACTACATTTAAAAACGGTTAGTCATTCTCTAAATATGAATGACTAACCGTTTTTCAGCTTCTTCTCAATTAACATGTTTTACCTTAAATATTTCTTGCAATATGTGGCTTACTGTAATGACTTGTTCCACCGCCACCTACTACTACTTTACCACCTTTTTCGAAAATTAATAATTTACTTGAACCATCTGCAAGAAGTACTATTACTTCAGCATTATTACTTGTTGCTATATAAATTACATAACCACTCTTTGATATACAAGTTTCCCAATTCGCATCAAATTCTGATCTTACTACACGATTTGAATACACTTGATTTTCAATTCTACCTTGTTCTTCGTTTTCCAAATTTATTCTCCCCTCTTGCCTGAATAGTTATATATATTAAAATAGCAGTCCTGTTTAAAATAGTGACCGATTTTAACATAAATAGTATATGTAGTTAGTAGGAGAATGCTTGGACAATGGAAACAAGACAGTCCATTTTGTATTGACTGCCTTGTTTCCATAGATAGTTCTCTATTTTTCGTTTCGCAGAGCTTCAAAAGTAATCATTTGATTTGCATTTGACGGTTCTTTTTCATAAACATATTCAGCAGAGCAAGTAATGTTAGAGAAACCTATACTTTCTAAAAGGAGTTTAAACTCTACTATTCCATACCAGCGCAGCGCAAAACGTTGTAACTCTGTTTGTACTAGCTGTCCTTTACTCCACTTTTCATATTTCAAATATGATACAGTAACTTGGTTCAGCCAATCTATTTCAATTGATTTATTTTCTAATGTGATTCCGTCTCCACTCGGCAAAGAAAAAGTCGATGTATGAATTTCCCCAGTCTTCCAGTCATGCGGAAGCATAATATCTACGATTAATCGTCCGCCTGGATTAAGATGTTCATAAAAACATTTCAATGCGTTTATAGAATCCACACGATTTTCAATTAAACAAAAAGATCCAGTAGGAATGATAATTGCCTCATATTTATGCGGAAGTGAAAATTGTTGCAAGCTTCCTTCATATAAATTAGGATGTAAGCCTCTCTCTTTACACCGCTTACGGCAAGAATCAAGCATTTCAGCTGAATAATCTATCCCATCCACTTTAAAACCAGCCTCTAGAAGCGGAATGATGACACGCCCTGAACCTACTGCAGCTTCGAGAATTCTACCTCTACAATCTTTTAAACGTTCTTTGTAATACTCAATATCACCATTTAAAGAATAACCGACTGGTTTTGTGTAATCATACAGTTCCGTACAAAGTGTACTATAAAAACTAAACATTTATTTTCTCCTCCGTTTTTACGTACGGAAGATTCCAATTCAACTAATCTTCTCGTACCTCTAATTTTAATGCGCTTTCGAAAGAGCTGACTGTCATAATATATCACTCACTTTCCATAGAATATAATGATATTGTATTACATAACCTTCCAATTTGAAATATAAAATTAAAAATTCAGACTATAAAACAAAAAGCTTACTTTAGTAAGCTCTTTGGAAAAAATATTTATTTCACAATCGGCAATGTCACTTCACTTAATTTCACTGTAAGTTTCGTGCCCGCTTTCGGTCTAATTGTATAATCATAGTCGCTAGCAATTAAAACGACCCCTATTTGATGTCCAGCTTTAAAGACATAATCATCTGGCTGCATGTCCCATGTGAATGTATAATCTTTGCCCGGTTGAATCGCTGTTGAATCTTCTATATTATTTAAGTTTTGTGGATCCATCCAGCCTCTCGTTACGATTTCCGGCTTCGTTCCTTCATAGTCAACAAGTAATGCTGTTAAATTTGATACAGATCGATCAATATTTCCTGTAATTGAAATCTTTGGTGTACCACTTATGCGTGTATCTTTTTGCAGTACAGGCATTGTATATACTAATCGATTGGCTACTTCTAATTCTGGGTTTGCTACTAATTGATTTGATTTCATTTGTGCATCATCTAAGAATGAGAAAACTTTATTAACAGATTCCATACTTAGTGGAAAATTGACTGATTTATTACTTAAATACATACGGATTTTTGAAGGTACAGCCGCTGGATCTGGCCAATTTTTTATCTTTTGCCACGATTTATTTTCTCTTTGCACATCAACCATTGGTTCATCCATAATTCCATTTTCAATTCCGTACAACCAATAATCTAACCATTTATTTTGTGTTTGTTGCCAGTTATTACTTGATGTTCATTATATCAATAGCTACAAAAATTAAATATCAAAAGTATATTCTATATCTAGCTTCCCATCTTGATAAAACACTATTTTTTTTATTAGTTTCTGAAAAGCTTTATGTAAGTCCTGTTCCTCCTGCAACAGCATAAAAGCATCCTGTATATCCTTTGTTTCCCTGTTTTGAATATCTTTATCTTTTAATTTAAGTAATTGAAGTTCCTGAGCTGTCATCTCATCTTCTAATTTCCTGTTTCGATTAACGAAAGTTTCTTTATCAATGAACGAGTCCATGTAAAGTTCTAATAGTTTTTCTTTTTTACTCTCCAGCTGTTTAATCGTCTTTTTTGATTTTGCTATTTTTCCTTGCAGCTTGTCCTTAATTTGTGCAACTAATCTAGTTTCAATATACTCCTGCTTTTGTTTTAATCGTTCTAAGATTAAATTACGAAAATCTTCGTATCGGATTGGTATATGATTTACACATGTTCCGTACGCCTTATACGTCGAACATTTCATATACACGCGCTCATATTTACTGCGTACTCCAGCATAAATTGCTCTTACTCTTTTACCACAGTGTGCACACCATACTATTCCCCGAAACTCATTACGATAATCTGATTTTGTCTTTTTATCCTTCACGTCACTTACTGGATTTATACGTTCCCATTGTTCTTTTGAAATTATAGCATCATGGTGATTTTCAAATACTAACCACTTCTCTTTAGGATTTTTAACGGTTTTCTTTTTACCATCAACTTTTACTGTTTTATATTTGTGCATTACATGTTCACCAGTATATAAAGAGTTAGTGACTATTGTTTTTACAGATGCCTCAGACCATAAGTTTCCGAATCTTGTCCTGCACCCCTTTTTATTTAAGTTATTAGCAATCATACGATATCCTCGCCCGTCTTCGTACCAGTCAAACATTTCCTTAACAAGGAGCGCTTCCTCGTCATTAATTATTAATTTTTTATCAATACGATCATAACCAAAAGGAATGGTTCCTGTATGCTCACCACGTCTTACTTTAGCGCTTAATGCTGCTGAGATGGATGTTGATAATGTCTTAGGGAGTTGCGCAGCAAACATCGCATATATCTCGAATTTCATATCATTATTACCCTCATAGTAACTATCGTAACCTTCCTCAATTGTTACTAAACGCACCCCATGACCAAGTAATATTTCTTTAATCTCTAGCGCATCTTTAAGGTCGCGGGCTAAGCGGTGTATCGATTTAAAAACTACCGTATCTAATTCATTTTTCCTAACTTTCTGTAATATAAGCTGCATCGCATGGCGCTCAAGCCATGCGGTACCCGAAATACCATCGTCAAAATACACAGCACTCTGATCCCATTCATAACCATTCTTCTCAATCCAGTATCGGCAAATATCAACCTGATTTTCAACTGATGATACTTGTTCGTCCTTATCAGTTGATACACGTACATACACAGCATACCGCAACTTTTACACACCCTCTCCTGTTTGTTGCTAAGAATAATCATGATTAAATTATATGATTAACCGCGAAAACTGGCAATCTATTACCAATGTAAAAAAACGACTTTCTACAGTCGTCAAAATAAAAATATATAAATCTCAAAAATTCAGGAGGGGGTAAACAATACACAACAACATCTAATAAAAACAAAAAAGAAAAAGAACCCCCTCTATAAAAAATATACCTTATATATATAATATAAATATAAAACTAATAATTATATATTATATATAGAGTATATTATTAGTAATAGTATATAAGTATTATTACTGTTAGGGTTCTAAGTTTTTTAGCTGTAGATTCATTTAATTAGGTGCCAGTATTCATTAACCACACCATTTAGTTCATCAACTAACGCATCCAACTGTGCCATTCTCTCGTCACCAAGTTCTTCTAAATAATTATCGCGGTAATCTTCTGTCATTCTTTCAAGCGTTAGATACAACCAATAAGCAAGTTGAGGTCCGCTTACCTCATACTTACGTAAAATTGCATTCAATTCTTTTGTCGATTCATTCATGACAAATCACCTCAATTTTAAGAATTAAACACCTGGAACCACATAAACTTTCGCATACACATCGTATTTAGCTGCAAGTTGCTCCAGCTTTTTTTGTCTGTATTCTGTCATGGTAAAGAAATGAATGAGCGGTACTTTTCCGTTGTATTTATTTTTGTAGTATAACGAAAATTCCCTATACCTGCTCATCTTTTCAGCGTTCACAATCATCATTTGCGTACGATCTATTTCAACAGCATTTAGTGTACCTTCTTCATCCCTGAACTTCACATCAGGAATAATTGTCTTCTTTTTATCATCTACTTTATAACGTATAGTTGTTTCTATCTGCCAGTCGTCGGGACAAAACAGATAGAGCCACGCTTCATTTCTCATTAAGCTGTGTGCTAGTCGACTATTTGGTACAATCTTCTCAGTATCATCGAACAGTTCACGGCCCTTTTTATTTAAATAATACACGTATTCTTTTTGATACACTGCGTTATTTACATAAGGACTGAGGTCTTTTAAAATACGATTTGCGTTACGAATCCCTCCCATATCGTGCACCGCCATTAGATGCCTACGTGTTGCGAATTTCAACTTTCTAATCGAGGTCAGAATCGTCATCTGACGGTTTATTTTGATATGTGTTTGGATGTTCATCTTTTTTCACCTCGTATTGTTTTAGGTGTTCCCACATCATTTCATCGCTAATAAACGGTACCTGCAGCTCAGTTAGTCGATCAGTTTTATAAATAGCTCTACCAGGTAAGGACGGCAATGTTTCTAGTCCCGATTCATCAAGAACAACCTCAGATGCCTTATATGTTGGTAGCCGAAACCCTAACTTCGCATCAGACATCTGCTTTACTACCGATGGAATTGATGTAACTGTAGGATACTGTGTAGCCAAAATCAAACGAAATCCTAAGCCGCCCGATACAGTCGCTATATAACTAAGCATGTACTGACACTCTTCTCGGATCTTATTAACATGACGTGGTAATCCTTTGGCCGGAGCAAGCACGGCACCTTCGTCAACAATAACGAAATACCGATCTTTTTCTTTTGTTTCAACAATATTTTTGTAACCATTTTCCTTCATGAATTTTCCACGCTCTTCGATTTTTTTCATTATTTGTTTTAGTACTTGATGTGCTTTTTCTACAGAGTCAGCCACTTTCACCACCTGTTTTAAGCCGCTGAACTCGCTAAATTCCAATCCCTTTTCCTTTAAATCAATTAAATATACGTGAGCATTTTCAGGATTCGCCTCAATCAAAGTAGTAAGTAGCACTTTCATAAATACTGTTTTCCCCATTCGTGTAAGACCACCAAGTACCATATGAGGAGTTTTATCAAAGTCATGATAAATTAACTTCTCGAGGCTTTGCCCCATCGGTACTTGCCATTCACCTTTTTTTACTAGCCCTTCATTCCAACACCACTTTTGTGGGATACGTTTACTGAATACCCGAATCATTATCTTGTAGTTATCGTATTTGATACGTACATGCTTATTTAATCCTTCACTTACAACATCCTCAACCTTTTGTATTAATTTAGATGGCATCCCTAACGGAAGTTTATATACATAAGTCGTACTACGATCATCTTCTTTTCTTTCGAGAAAAACCGGATAATGTAATTTTTCATCCTTCCTAATTGCAATCCCACTTACTGCAAAGAATACTTGTATTTTCTTTCTATCATCCTCTTTACCTTTTAAACTATCATTTAGTAAAGCGTACCCGAGCGAAACTGCAGGTATTAATAACAATTCAAGCATAGGGGTTCACTCCTTATATATCCTTAAAGGATATAGTTGCTCTTTACTGGAAGATTTACATACAAGTTGTTTTTCTTATATAACAAAGTGTCCCATGATTCCAGGTTCCATGCCTTCAAAGAAACACCATTAGCACATAACGTAGAAGATACAAAAACGAGCCGGTAAGAGTTGTATACATCGTCATACGTGGAAGCCAATGTGGAACACTCATCCCCATTTTTTCAGCTGCCTTCATCGCCACTACAGACAATCCTGTCGCTGTCCAAATTACTATAGCTTCCCCAGCAAGTGTCATATCGAATCCCTCTTTCTTTTTAGTTGTAATCCTTTTGACGTGAGAATCGGTTGATACTGATTAACCATTTCATCCCATTCAAGAATTTCTTCCTCTTCCCCGTATAGATCTTCCATAATATCGTTAGATAAACTGTAGTAACCGCGGTACTCTTTGTTGTTAGATACCTCGTGTCTTTCCATATGTTTTAGAATAGAGTTTACTTCACCTTTACCCCTGGACTCTTTATACATGCTTCTCAGCTCTTTAGAGGGATACAGATACGGCGTGTCGTTCAAATAATCATATTGCCACCTCATCGTTCATCCCTCCACTGTTTACAGTCCTCTAAGTACGCATCAATCCTTTTCTGAATCCCTATTTCGTTATACGGACCATAAGGCTCTTCTTCTCCTAATAAGTCAACGATATCGACGTAGTTCGGATTTTGTAACATATTGTGATTTGCAATGTGATCGTACACACATCGTACTTCGGCATAGTCATTTGAAGCTGCGTACATGTTGTAAAGTGTTTGGGATCGATACAGTTGTATGCGGTTTAAATACTTATATCCAGGTCTCATTGTTCCTCACCTTCCCCTTCTTGATGTCCTTATTTCCACTTGGTATTCCTCGTGGTCTTGATATAGGTATATGACCTGGAGAATTATTTTTGCACGTCCACACCAATTTTTTTCTTTCTAGCTTGTACTATTTATAAAGGAGTTTATTTTTGTATATAGAAAGTAAATCTTTGAGGTGAACGTATATGAAGTTTAAATGTAGACTCAAAGTAATCTTTGCAGAGCTTGATATTAAGCAGAGTGATTTTGCAAAACGTATTGGAGTTGACGACTCTACTCTTAGTGCAATTGTTCGTAATCGTACTAAACCTCGTTTTGATACAGCCTATCTAATTTGTAAGGAACTCGGTAAACCAATTGAGGAGATCTGGACCATCGAGGAGTAATTCCTCCCCCTCCAGCCTTAATAAGTTTTTATCTTTATTTTTTTTTACACTTGACTTTTGCTTTCGGCAGACAATCATGGGATGAGGGTACAGGACAACGGCTAGGGCAGAGAATGACTACCTTACAACGCTTCAAAAATAAAAAGCGTCGTAAAGTAGACGTTCTGTCAATCATGGTCTATCGGGTTAAGGAATCCGTATAGTAACACCTTGTTTAAACGCTGTAATCTCTTACACAGCTGACTTTTTACAGATAAAGCTTGTCCTATCTGCAGAAAGAATCAGGAAAGGAAATGCACTACTGGCGTATCCTTCATTACTCGTAACCTATAATTCTTTCATTATCAGCTGCTACCCGTGCCGTAACACGCCAAGCAACCGCCGTACCGTTAATGGCCGTACTCGCCTAGACTCCTAACAACGCAAACAAGGAAACATTATTCGTTAGGACGCTTAACTTTCTGACGTTGGCTTAGCTAACCTGTTCAAGTTTAACGAGTGTTAGGTCATTCCTCGTGTGGATCCTCCTCTTAGTTACCTAAAAAAGACAATAAGAAACTAGACCTCGTGTATATCTGTTTTTTTGAATAAGGATATTCACGAGGCTGGAGGTTGTCCGATATTTAGTTAAAGAAAGAGCTTATAGCACGTGAGCTATAAGCATATTAATAACGAATAAAACCGAAGCCACAGTATAAAAACCATAAAACCAAATACAATCAGATTTTGTTTCTAAACCGAAGTAATCGCTTATTTTTTGCATCTATACTGTTCCACCCTTCACATTTATACAAAAGTATGACTCTAGGAGTAAAACTTTATTAGTGATAATATATAACTTCAGGAGTCATACGTCAATAGTCTTTCGAAAAAAGTTTTACTTTGATATGTAAATTGTGTAAAATGAAAAGTAATAAATGATCGGAATGAACGGAGGTATTACCATGAGTTCTATGGTATTCACTTTAGGAGAAACGATGGAGGAAATTGGGATTACCAAAAACAAGTTAGCAGTGGAATCAAAAGTTCGTCCTGCCACTATTAGTAATCTAGTTAATGGTGAGGTTGGTCTTGTACGTTTTGACACATTAAAGTCAATCCTGGATGCTTTAAACCAACTAGCTGAAGAAAAAGGTATGGAGAAAACATATCGTATTGAAGACGTTGTACAGTACATAAAATAAATGTACTGTTTTTATTTGTAAACACATTTCCAAATACTCTGATATACTTATTTGAAAGTAATAAAGGAGGAGAAATATGGAGACAAAAACAACAGCAGACGGTAATACGTTTATCATTGAAGTGGATCAAAAAAAGAGTTCCGGAAAAGAAAAATTCGGCCGTAAAACTTCATTGGTTTTCGGTATTTTTGGTATCATTTTTTCTGTTATTTTAGGTATCACAATAGTCGGGCTATTTTTTGCTATTCCCCTTTTTCTCTTTTCATTAGGCTTTATATACGCGTCATTTGAAAAACAAGAAGTACAATGCCCTAATTGTAATCATAAGCGTAGAATTTCTAAAGGAACCGGTTATTTTGATTGTGGGAGTTGTAAGAAACGTACTTTAGTAGAATGGAAAGCTGGAAATCTAACACGTTAATTAACAAATTAAATATTATCTATAAGGGAGAATATAATGAAGGATTTACATCAACAACGATTAGATTTAATTAGCGAAGGACCTGATGTGGCAGAAAAGTGTTTTGTCTCAGGTGAATACTATGACTACATTTCAGGTCCTGATTATGTATCATGGATTCAAAGATGTAAAATGTTTGTAAATGAAAATGTTCATGACAAAAGCTTCAAAAATGACTTCGCTCTAGCAGCCAATAAAGCTCACGGAGATGGATTCGAACGATTTGAGTACTTAATTGGAATGCTCCAGTCCTTAAAAGACTATGACTTTTCCTTGTCCAATACAAACCAGGAAGCAAATCATTCAAACAAAATAGAGAAAATTTTTATTAGCCATGCTTCAAGAGATGTAAAGTATGTAAAAGAATTAGTAGACCTACTTAATGACATTGGTATCAAGAAGAGCTCAAAAAGTATTTTCTGCAGCTCTTTACCGGGTTATGATATTCCGCATGGTAAGAGTATCTATGAATTTCTTAAAAACGAATTGAAAAATAATAACATTATGGTATTATTCGTTCTTTCAGATAATTATTATCAAAGCGCACCTTGTCTAAACGAAATGGGTGCAGCGTGGATTACATCAAAAGAATACACTACAGTTCTTACTCCTAATTTTGATTTCAAGCAAATAGTTGGAGCGATTGATCCCACTAAAATTTCATTTAAAATGAATGATCCAGTTGGATTAGATAAATTTAGAGACAGCATTATTCAAACATTAGAGTTAGAAGTTACAGATTATAAAATTTGGCAGGGTGATAAAGAAAAATATTTATCTGCCGTTTCCGCACTTGCAGATTTAGAAGCTTCCACCAGAAATGTAAGCATTGAGCTTGAAAAAGTTAAGAGTTGTGGGAAGAATGGCTTAGAATTATCCTTGCGATTTATTAATGTTACAACACAACCAATTGAGTTCCAGTATATCGAAATCGAGTTAACTGATGAAGACGGAGAAAAACTAGAGATAATAATTGAAGAAGACGAACCACTTAACGAGATGCTTTTAATGAGTAAAGAAAATAAGGTTATTACGAAGATATTCAACTTTGATACGTCCTCGAAATTTCGAGTTAGACGTATTGTAAATAAAAATACAAAAATTAAGTTTGCTATTGTATAAAAATAAGCCTTCAATTAAGAAGGCTTATTTTTATAGATCTTCAGCTTTTGATAACGCCTCTAAAGCACTACTTGGTGGAGTGAAGAACTTGTCTAGTTCTTCCTGACTAATAAAGTGTTTTGAAGCTTGCTCAATAGAATCTCCATAAGCTGGTTCTATATTAAACTTGTATTTATTGGTTTCCACAGTTTCAATATTACTAATTTTACAATTAAGCAAAGCCACGGCACTAAATATATTAAACTTAACCCCATATAATGTAAAGATTTCCGTATTCTTGTACTGAAATGCCATACCCTTACCATCTGAAAACTCACTTTTATTTAGCGCTTCACTTGTTGTAGTGGTAAATTTTTCAATCATTACCGGCATTTTATAAGGTGCATTCTCAATCAAGGATTTATACAGTCGATCGACAAGAAGTAGCCCTTTTTCATCAATCTCTTCTTGCGGATTAAATTCTAACTGCAACTTTTTACCAATAGCCGATACTTTTTCCCAATAGCGTAAGGCGTCATCAATAGAGTCTATTCCATCTACTTCATTCATTATCGGCGTTTGAATTACATCAGCTAATTTTACTTTCCCATTTAAAAAACCCTTATATAGCTCTATTGTTTTTATAATCTCTTCGACACTGGTAACTTTTGATAACATCATATTTACATTAAATGCTACAGAACTATCTTCTTCATCAATTGTAAAAATGATTTCAATTGGATCGGAATCTATAGTTTTAAATAAACTTTTTTTCATATCAGCCAAGGGCTGCCTCTTCACATGGAAAACTTTAGTTATACCCATTTCCTCATAAGTAACCTCTAATGGATTGGGTTCGGGAAACGGCTGAGGCTCTATCTCATATTTAATTTTACCAGGTATGATTTTTTGAGGCTGAAATGGTTTTTTTATTAATTCTGATAACGGTTTTTTTTCTCCATTTATTTTTATACTTTCTCCATCAGTTTGTACTTTTTGTTGTGTACGATATAAAAATTCTTGTAACTCTTCAGGTGAATTTAATTTTAATCCATCCGGTAACTTTACTTTTAAACTCGATATCGTGATTCTAATTTCATTACCTTCTTCAGGAACTGCTTTTATTTGTTGATTATCTATTGGAACATATTTTAACCCTTTTGGTAAATCTTCACTTAAGGCATCCAAAACAGCCTGTGGTATTTTGGCATTCTTACTTTCGTCTTTCTTAAATGCCTGCTTAAAATTTGAAAACATAGAATCACCAATCCTTTACAATATTTTCCCAAACAATTATCTTAGAAACTAACAACATCTTCTCAAAACTTTCAATGTTTAATTCATCTATTATAAAATGAATTAGCAACTCTCGATATTGCTCATTTTTAACTATCAAGTGTTTGATATCACTATATTCGAAACTTAACCAAAACTCCGGATTTCTTCCTAAAGCTTTTGAATAACTTAGACGTGCTTGCGGTGACATATGACCTGCAGGGATTAATAACGTTAAGTCCTCTTGCGTACTTAAATCTGGAATATAACGCCATTCCCTTTCATCATGAAAATTATGTTTGGACAAATCATCATCATCTGAGTTCCTCATCATTCCTTCTAGAGGCTTTAAATATAATAAATTAGTTAAAAGAAAGTTTTGATACTCTGTCAATACATCGTCGCTTTCATTCATACTTCTCAATGATTTTGTAAATAGTTCAGCAAATTCCTTATGATATGGTGATTTAATATTTATGTACTGAATAGGCTGCACACCAGCATTGATTCCCCAGCTTTTTTCTAATCCTATACCATAGCCTCCATATTTTATCATATGAGGATTAAGGCGCTTTAAGTGTATATCACAAAAACATGTCATGGGAAAACAAATTGTCTTTTCATCCCCTAACCCATACACCTCAATGTTTTCGTCATTATATCTTGGAGAAAATGCCTTTCTTTTTAATATTTCAGTTAGCCATTCAAACTTCTTTGTAAAATTAAATAATGTATTAGCGCTCTGTTTAGACGATAAATCATTTTCCGGTATTTCCTCATCTACTTTTTCAGGAGGATCAATTTCCATCATTTTATTTACAGCTTCTATTTCCGTTATTTGACCACCCATTAGTATAATCCACTCCCCTATCACAAAAATTTATATAGGCAAAATCATAACATACATAATAAGGAACATTAATCTAGTTCATCCTCACTCACAAGATACTCTTTCCAATCTGTAAAACTCTTAAAAACAATACGATTACCGTGTTTATTTCTTTGATATCGAGCTTGTTTTTTTGTAGGTTTATCTATAAAATCCCAATGACGATTTCCCTCTTTTGTTATTGCATAATATATGCCATCTCTTTCTTCAATGAATTCTAAAGCTTCTTTAAAGGTATAGGAACGAGCGTATTCACTACCCATTTGAACTAAAAAGTAAGTATGATAAGAGGCATATGGATTAAGATGACTTCCTTGAGAAATTTGTAGAGCGAAGTCAATTTTTCTAACTCCGTGTTCATCAAACAAACTCCTAAACTCTTGAATTCTTTTATCTGTAAGGTACTTACAATCTTCATCAGTTATGTAATTTACTATTTTTTTCTCTTCATCTGTAAATTCACCTAAAGCTTCTAATGGTGTTAACGCTGCGAACCCGTACTTTGCAACAAGGCCAGATAACATTGTATCTTTATCACTCTCGTTTGCTACAGTTTCTTGTACTACATTCCCATCTGCATCTAAATCTTGAATAATGATGCGTTTATTTTTTAACTCGTTAGGAATGTTATTAGGATTAATTTCTATATAACCTCTATTTGACGCATATGATATTAGAGCCATTTATTCTACACCTCTCCCTTTATATTCCTTTTTATGATACCAGAATACAAATATATGTGTACAAAAAAAAGAAAGTAGGCTCCTATATAATAGGAGCCTACTTCTAGCTTACTTTCATGTATGTTGGATTTTTTGTAATATAAAACACCTGTCCACGTGAATTACGAACTTTGTATCGGAAGAAATATTTTAAAAAAGAACAAACGTTTGTGTATAATAGACATAAATTATATGAATCGGGGGATCATCATGGAAAAGCATAACTGGGGAACACCAAAATTACGCGGGAGAGGTATGGTCAAATGGCAGCCTTTCGCCTCATTACCAGAGCAGTTCGAAGGAATTAGAGAGATGCTGAATGACTTAAATAAAATGTCAAAACCAATTGTTACTGAGGATATGAAAGAACAACTGCAAATCGGACTACTGAATTCTTTACAAAATAAAGAAGAAATACACATCTATTACTATCGTGACGGAATGGTGCACGACATGTACATAAATGTATTACATATCGAACCGATGACAAGAACTGTATATTGTACAGATGCGTTTGGTTCGAATACGGAGTTTAGGTTTGATGAATTGGTGGATATAAATTAAACAGTCCGCAATTTATATAGTACGAGAAAATCACCTTACATTTCTCTCCTTTAATTGGTATGATTTTCTTAACGTACTAGAATTCTTAAAGAGAAGGAGAATATTCGATGTCAATAAAAAAACAAGCAAACAAATTGCAGGACCGTCAATTGAAATATGTACTTACTAAATATATTATTCCTAATAAAGGATTGGATTTTAATGAAATTAGAACTGAAGAAGAGTGGAATGATATTCAGGAAGGGTTGAAAAAATATCATAATCTTTCTGAAGATGAGCACATGGAATTATCCCTTTCAATTAAAAATGGTACTTACGAACTATAAACAAATAAGCCGCCCAACAGGACGGCTCTTATTTATGTTCATCAAACGATTCTTTTATTAAGCTTGCACTTGATAAACTTCGCAATACCAATCTTTATAATCTTTGAAATACCATGTGATAGCACCTAATTTATTACGGTCATCAACAGGCTCACATTGTAGATAGAAAATACCGTCTCCTTCATAAAATAAGTTACCCTTCACTTTGAATTCAGCGAGTTTATCCATAATCTCTTGAGCTAAATTAATTCCTAATCCGCCTGATTTCATTGTCCATTTCATTCTTTCGCCTCCTATCGGTGGTGTGCTTGGTACTGATTGCATTGATTTACCGGTAATTACTTCAGCTACAGCTTTAGCAGCCTTATCAAAGTTAGCACGATATTTTTGCATATCTGTTTCATTATCAATAAAACAAATTTCAGGTAGTAAACCAGTCTTTGTTTTATTAATCCAACCTAAATCTGTTGTTAATTTAATACCTCGGTCTCTCAATCCAAAAGCATCAGCCATTGCTTTTGAAATCTTTGCTGCTAATTCTCTATTCCCGTATGATGGGTGCAACCAAACTTCACAGCCCGTACCACCTGGAGAAGCATTTAAATGAAATTGTAAATCTACATCACTATCTTTCACTCGTAAGTGGTTATTTGCTGCATTGCTCCAAACTGCGGTTTGCGTTGTACCAACTTCATCAGAACAATTCACATACTTCCATCCAGCTGCTTGTACATATTTTGCAACTGCATCAAGGAATTTTCGATCCTCCACATGCTCTTTCCCATATACACTATTTGCGCCTTGTACAATACTATTGTGGCCACCTGAACCTGCAAAACAACCCATTATTCAACATCTCCTTTTAGTGTAAGTTATTTTTTTCTAATACGTCTTTTTGTTGTAATCCTTTGTTGCTCAAATAGTTGTTCTTCCAAGCCATATACAAAGTAAATGCTCCTGTAATTACGGCTACTAAATCATTTGTAATTTTGTCATCAATCGTTTGGTATCCAATCAGATTTAAGACACTATTAATCACAGCAATTACTAATACGACATAACGACTAATTGAAGCTGCATCAAAGTTCCCTATGCTCTCACCCCCTCTCATTTAAAGAAATTTAAAATATTAAATAATAAAAGGACTGCCAATGACAGTCCTGAAATCCACATAGATATATGAGCTTTTTTGTTACTTTCCAACTTTTCTTGCGCTAGTTTTAAGTCTCGTATTTCTCGATCACGGAATTTGAACATTTCATCAACTTCAGTCCTTTGCATATAATTTTTTTGATTGTAGTCTAGCTTTTCCTCGATTCGTTTAACTGCGGCGTTCATCGTCTGAAGATGCACTTCTAATTTCGCAATACGTTCGTACTCTTTTTGTTCCACCGCCATCACCCCTTTTTTTAGACAATAAAAAAAGACCAGCTTATCGCTGCCCCGTTTCCTTTATATTTTCAGTTGTTTGAGTTTCTTGAGATGGATAATTCCCTGTAAGTGATGTATAACACTCTAAACAAATGTTCTTTTTCGCAAACCCCATATCTAGTGGGTACAAACGCGCGCCACGTTTACATATTTCGCATCTTGTTGCAATACGAAAATATATCGTTCCGTCCGTTTCCCCCCACACCTCTACTTTATTCACACCATATAAACCGGCATTGTTTAGCATATCAAAAGGTATTCGCACAAATACTCCGTTTTCGTTTCTTTCTGAATCTACTAACCTACCAGCAAACGGAGCACCTTCCCCTGCTTGTAAGGGATAACCTTGTAAATCTTTGTAATCATCCATATATTTCCCTCCTAAACGTTAGGTAGCTTGTACCATTGTCCTGCCATTCCCATAAAATAAAACCCATAGCCTTGACCACCATCAAAGAAACGAGCGGATCCAGCTTGGCCCATTCTATTACGCCCTAAATTTATTCCCTGCGTTAGAATAGGTTGATTTATGCTTACATCCTTTTCTGTACTTATATCAAAGGTCTGCCCGTTATCAGATGGACCTATGTTGTTATTTACACCGCCTATAGCAATTCTATTAAACGGTTGAAGACCATCGGCCCTTTCTGCTGCTGCTCGATCCCAGTTATACATAGATGCATATTTACCACTGTATAGCGTTACACCCGATACACAAACCGCTGTACCTTGTCTCATGTCAGCATTTCCAGAACAAACCTTAATAATTAATGCGTGCTGTTGCGGAATATAGTTTGTCGGTACTTTGAAAGTGAAAGAGTATCTTCTGATTTCTCCATAATAGGTAGATGGTTCAGGAAAATCCATTTTTTGTTCATGCCATGTATCGTAACTTACATTGTCTCGGAATGTAACGCAGCATACTTGTAAACGCGGCTTCCCTGTTTTACGTACCCCATTTATCATTGCTGTTCTAAAATGAGCAGATACTGTGTATTCATTTCCAGGATGTATACCATTATTCACGATTGCTTCTGGATAGTTATACATATCTACCCTTGTGGCATTTACCATTTGCTCGTAATCGAATACAGGTTTATTTTTTTCTATTACTACATTGCCCCACGACTTCCAAGTAAGACCATATCCACCTTCAAATCCATAATAATCTGCATTCCCAATGTTTTTCTTTGTAACACTAGAAAAGTCGGGATCTGCTATTAGGTTTCGTCTTGATACCGCAGTTGTTTTTGTTCCCCATTCATCTTGGAATAGGAAGTCTAGCATTTTAACAGTTACACCGTCTTTATCAATGGTTATTTTATCACCGTCAATTCGAATAAGATTCGTATCAATTCCTTTTGCCGTTAACCATTTGACCATTGTATCTGCATTAATATTCAGTTTCTCAGCATCGATTGTAATCTTACCAGGTGACATATTGATAGAAGTAATGATACCGTCTTTTAAAATTTGTGCTAAGATCCCTTCATCTAATACCTGCAACTTCGATTCTGTTTTCTTTACATAGGCATTATAGGTCTCATTAATAAAACTTTCCTGTTTTTTGGAAATGATAGTAACGCCTTCCTCATTAGCAGCGATACTTCTTTCTAATTCGGTTACTTTTTTATCGTAATCTTTAGTTGCTACTCTATTAGCGATATCCTCTAACATTTTGTCAGCATCCGTTTGATCTTTCGGATGTAGCCAAAATTCTGTAGCTATAGTACCACGTTGTAACATAGGTGCAGCACACCATAAACGCCCATTTCTCGTAACGTAATAACGCCATCTCACAAACGCTGCATTGGTAGGTGCTTTATCTGTACATACAGCACGAACCCACGTATTATTTACAACTTTAACATTCGTTCTAGCTGTTTTAACACGAGTTTTTTTGTCAGCCGTCCACCATTCAATTTCAATAAATGCACCGCCGCTATCAATAGGTGTTTTCCCATCAGTATTGAAATAACCCGATGCAACAAAATCTTCGTTAACCTGACACTCAATGAATTGACTTGTAAGTCCCCACCAACGATCTTGAGTCTGGCCAGTACCGGTAATTGAAAATGTGTTCATACCTATGTATTTTAAGTTAGTATCAACAGAACCAGCAGCCCCATTACCACTATTCCAAAACCAATATTTCTGCCCTAACTTAAAATCAGCATCACGTAACTCGTTTACAGTACCTAAACCACCTACATAATTTTCAACATCTTTTATTTCTACTTTTCCTTCCAAAGCTTTTGCAGTAGTTTCCCAACCTGCTTTAGCCTCTTGTAACTGCGTACCTTGTTTGGTTTGTATTTCTTGTAAACTAGTAACTTTTTCTCTAATACCGTCTGCTGTTTTCTCTACAGTAGTAACACGCTCGCTAAAATTGACTTGTGTTTTTTCTACCGTTTTAATACTTTCTTTAATACCATTCACACTTTTTTCAATCTCGCTTGTTTTCTTCGTGAATTCATCATTCGTTACTTGATTTTCTGGAGCTGGTGTCCAATCCTGTGGCCTATTACCTTTATATAAAGCGACCCATTCTACAACGGATTTTGTAGTGTTACTTGGAAAATTATATAGACTCAACTTTCTTTCATTACCACTCGTTGCTGCTACGGCTTTAAAAGTTACATAGGTAATTCCATTCTCATAAACACTTGTTGCATATCCAACATTATTTGAACCACCATTCTGCCAAATTCCAAATTTCTGGCCTTGCGGGACACTCCCTTTAATTACAAAAGTATATTCCTCACCTGCAACAAAATTTTCAGTTAGAGAATATGGATTGATTAGATAATCTGTTTTTTCATATTTGACGTTTGAATCTAATAACAGATTACGCCCTCCAGCTTTATCGTTATTAACTTTCTTCTCTACGATCTCCAACTTCTCACTAATCTGGCCAGCCTTTTCTGTAATTTCAGTTGTGGTTTTCTTTAGATTATTAGTTGTTTGCTGCACCTCAGAGAGGGTCTTTTTCGTACCTTCAGCAGTCTCTACCACTGTATTTAATTTTTCAGTGATTTCACCGTCTTTTTTTGTTAAAGATTCAATAGATTTAGTAAAACCTTCGTTGGTTTGTTTCATTTCAGAGACAGTTTTGTCAATTCCACCTTGAGAATTTTGTACATTTTTAATAGTTAAAGAAACTTCTTGAAGGTTTTCTGTTACTTCCTTGAATTGACCAGCAGTTTCATTTTGTGCTTCTTCCACTTTCTTATTTAATTCTTCTTTTGTAAGTTGAATATCCTTATTAACCTGCTCCAACGTATCTTTCTTAATTGCTTCCACATCAGGAATAAGGAGCTCCCAATCTTTACCGTTCCACACTTTTAAAATACCAGGTTTACCATTGCTAATATCTCGCCATAATGTTTTACCTACTATAAGATTATCGGTCGGTGGATTTTTAGCTTCAATAATATTTACCGTATTATTTTTTAGATTTTCCTGGACCTTTTCAGCAAGTTTCTTAGCGGATTCAGATTCTCTTTGAGCTTGTTCGGCTGTCCCTTTTGCTTCTTCCGCTAACTTTTCTAGTTGTTCTAATAGTTCTTTATTGGCTTTATTACCTAAAGAAGCAAGTACTCTATTGTATAATTTCCGCATTTCTTCATTCGGATCAGTAATTTCACGATAATCACCAAACACATATTTATCTTGTGAAGGATCAGTAAATGACTCATCTCCAGCGATTGCACGGGCTTCTAAATAAAGTTTCGGTGTAAATCCTGTATCTTTTATTCGGATTGTATCACCTTCATTAATTAGCTCGTGAGATAGTCCGAATACACGTCCAATGCTTTGTGCATTTACTTCATAGGAAACGGATGTGTTTATTCGTTTTTTAAATTCGGTTTTCATAAGTGTCATAAGTCGTTCTGGAGACATATTCTGATCTTCTGTTTCAGGAGTATAGAAACCAAATTTATGTTTCCCTTGCTCATTCCACCGTTGGAAAGCGTCGCTATCTGTAATATAAGGCAGTCCGTTATTTATACCCTCAACAGTGATAATTTTATCGCCTTCACCTTTAACAAACCCTACTAAAGCTGTACAAATATCTCGTGAATGTTCGATTCGTCTTACACCAACTAAATCCTTACCTAAAACGACTTCTTTACCGGTTTCTTGTCCACGTCTCTTTATCATATCAACGTACCAACCGGTAATCTGAGAGCCAACCACTTCTACACGATATTGAATTTCTAAACTGAATAACGAAGCGATTTTATTTAAAAATGTAAGAGGATCTATAATTTCATCGATTGTCATTGTATGGAAGCCCGCATATTCCGTTCTACCGCGTTTCCACTTCATACCTATCAGGGCCATATCCATGAATTGATTTACTGTTTTACCTTCTATACGTTGTGGCATGATATAACCATCTTTTGCAATTTGAACCCAAGCACCAGAAGCGTGTACAGTAAGTAATCTATCTCTTGAATCCTTTTCAACTTCATTATTTATAACGTAAGGAACAATCCGTCCATCACGTACTTCTTTTAAAACTAAATTTTGTTGCATGAGTGTCGCTGCATGCTCTGTATTATCAAACACTTTAAACTCTAAAGTATCGATATTGTTCTTAATCTCCCAATGACGTATATCATCCCGATAATCTTGCGGCTGGATATTAGCAACAATTTGATCTGTTTTAAAATCAATGACATGAAGTGTGCCGCTAGGTGCTCTCATCGATATCTCTCCCTATACGTTACTTTGGCTATTCCCACATCGGAAGGCACGATTTCCAGTTTGTTTGAACCTTTTTGAATAACCGGATAATCACTAAAAAAATCTTTTAAATTAATAGCCTTCTTACCATTTATCCTTACAATACTTTGTTCTGTATCAATGACCACTTTATCTCCAACATCGAAAATATACGGTGGATTATCTTGTGTATTCATATTGACTTTCCATATTTTCAAGTCATCAATGGACATTTGCGAACAAAACATGTTGTTTGAAAACTGAGAAATGCTGATTTGAACTTGAGCGACCTTGCTCATATTGACATTATTTTCGTCTACCCACACTACAAATCGCTCTGAGTCATCAATTTCCGTACCTAAAATAAATTTAGAAATATATGCTTCCCATCTGTTCCCTGTTCTTGCAAGCCATAAGCGACCTCTGAAGTTAGTCCAAGTATCTGGATGATCTCCATATTCGTTGATAAAGACTTGCCCACCCGGTTTTTTACTATTCCCAACACTAGCAAATCCACTGTTTTGCTCTGCTTCCCATTGGACATCACTCATTGATATACGGGCTACATAATCGCTATTTTCATCAAGAAGACCTATTTCCACACGCCCCATTTGATCCCAATGATAACTATTAATGTGCACATAAGCTTGCATGATAAAATCCTGTAATGGTCCTTGTGGGATATTCTTTTTGGCTATACAACCATGCCATCCTTTTACCGTAGGTTCACCTAGATACTCGGCCATAAAACGGTATCCATCTGATTTGAATTTCCCTTCACCAGTCATATCTTCTGTTTTAGGAACATCCGTCCATCCTATGGTTGTCCCCATCTCGTCCCATAACACGCGTTGATTTCTTTCAACTGGAACCTGATCTGCTTTTAATGGATATCCAATGCGAAAATAATTCGTTCCATTCCATACATCAAGAAATGTAGAAGGCTTCGTCACTTCAACCTCTATAATTGGATTGGATTCTACACTTCCTTTGTTTTGAACATTTGCAATTAATCCTCGACCGTCCATTTCAAATTCCACCGTTCTAGTGGGTCCTAACTTATAAGGCATTGGGCAAATTATTGAAATAGTTGCTTGGTGAATATTAGATTTTTCAAGCTTTTCTTCGACTGACTCTTTAATTCCGTAGTAGATTAATTCCGGCTCGTCTGTAAACGATATTTCCACAGGCCCATCCGTATCTAACAAACCATTTAGTTCGTCTATCCGTTTCCTTAGTTCAAAAAGAGAGACTCCCTTAAGAGAGAAATCTACTTCTAATACTCTCTTGGGAGTCCTTTTGCTTAAAAAATATGAACCTGGGCGGTGAGGTACCGTTAACTCATTAATTTCGTCACTTAAAATTCCGCGACCTCTTATATCGTTAACCATAAAAAATCCTTTTTCGTATTTCTTCTCGAAGTATTCTTCTAAATCTATCCCATTAAAAACTAGCAATCTACCGCCCTCCTTTAAATACCTCTCTACGTCTTTTAACTGCTTCTTGTTCGCCAGTAATATCGTCAACGAACCTATTAAACTCTTGTCTACCAAGCTGTATATTAATATACGCGGGTTGTTTTTCACTAGTTGTAGAATTTGAAGCAGTTCCAGCATCCGTATTTCCTGAGTTTACTTGTGGTCTAGCTGTCTGGTACGCGCCAAGTCCTCTTGGCATTCCGTATACAGTCTCTACTTGTAGAGCTTCAGGTTTCATCCATTCAGTCATTTGTTCCGTTGTTCTTTGTACAGCACCTTTCATGGCATCAATACCATTAATCCAACCTTTCATCATATTGACACCAATGAAATCCCTGAACCAACGACTCGGTGAGTGAATCGATAACAGACCAGAAATTTTATCTTTGATTCCATTTCCAATGTCCGTAATTTTGTCCCAAATAGCCCCAGCCATAGAGCTTATACCATTTAAGAGCCCTTGCATCATATTTTTCCCTATGCTTCCTAAATCGATTCCGCTTAGGAATGACTTTACATTGCCAAAAATTTGAGTCACTGTGTTATAGATAGAATTTAGGATGTTAGATGTCGCTGACTTAGCCGCATTCCAAATTGAGGAAATGATGCTACCTACTGCGTTCATAACAGATGAAATGACTGAACCTATACCTGAAAAAATTGAACTTACTAGAGAACCTATCGCTGATAAAACACTAGAAAAAATAGATTTCACTAGATTTAGCCCACCAGTCACGACTGCTGAAATTAAATTTATCGCCCCTTGGATGATATTTCCGATTAATGACATTATACTCGACGTAATGCCTTTCACCGCGTTCCACGCTCCACTCCAATCTCCTTTTAAAACTGAAGTGAAAAGCTTTATTATGTTGGTGATTATCCCAATAGCAGAGGTTATTACGCCCATAATTGCGGGAAAGACTGCCTGGACAATCGACAGAATAAATTGAATGGCTGGGATCACTACGCCTTTTATTATTGTTGCCAGACCTTCAAGTATCGCAGTGGCTACGGGAATCGCCGCTTGAATTATCGAAACTATTACCGGGAAAACCGCCTGAACGATTTGTAAAATTAAAGGGATAACTGTAGTCGCTATGATAGAGATTACCTGGCCTAATAATTGAATAATCGGAATCGCAACGGAAATCGCAGAAGCAATAATCCCAGCTATTACTGGGAAGACCGCCTGTACCGCCTGCAGAATGATCGGAATCACTGACGTTGCTATGATTGATAGGACCTCTCCAAACCCTTGAATTAACATTCCTGCTATGCTAAATGCCGCCTGGATTACTTGTAATATAATAGGGAATGCCGTTTGGAAAGCTTGAAGGAATATCGGTAAGACAGTAGATGCTAGCTCAGTAAAAATTTGAGCTACTTGTTGTATAGCCTCTGTTATCATTGGCATAATTTCTATTGTCGTATCAGCAAACATCTGAATTAATTCAGTAATCATAGGCATTACTTCTTGTATTACTTGCCCAAAAAGTTTAAATAAATCAGACGCTAAAGGTACTACGGCTTGGATTGTTTCTCCAAACAAACGGAATAAGTCGAGTGCTATCGGTACTACAGCTTGTACTACTTCACTAAACAAACTAGCTATTGTAGAACCTAGCTCACCAAAGGCCGTACCTAGCTCACCAAAGGCCGTACCTAGCTCAGAAAGAGCAGGTCCAAGTGTAGCGAAGCTTTCTGCTATAACTTGTCCTGTTTTCGCAAATTCAGGAGCAAGTGGTGCAAATGCTTGTGTAATCCCTTGAGCTATTGACTGAACAACCGGCAAAATCGCAGACATCACAGAACTAAAAATTGATTGTATAGACTGCCAAGCCGACATAAAAGCAGACTTCACTTGATCATTTGTATTTATCAACTTAAATATCGTAGCACCTAAAGAAGCTACAATAGCGATTACCCATCCTACGGGGCCTGAAACACCTAAAAATGATAAACCTAAACGTACAATTAATGGTGTTAAAGTGGCTATCGTATTTCCTATTGAGGAAAAAGACATTTTGATAAAATCAATTACTGGAGAAAGAGATGACCCAATTCCGGCAAATGCTGAACCAAGTCCTGATATTGCTGAACTAAATGCACCACTTATCCCCTGACCAAATTCACTAAATTTCGATTTTATTATAGTTAGCGAAATCTCTACAGCTGTTGCAAAACCAGAAAACACTTGACCCGCTTTAATTAACCCTGCCTCTAATGCTGCGCCGATTGCTGTACCCATTGCTGAAAATTTTTCCGGTATTGTCCCAAGATAAGAACCTAAAGAATCAATAGCAGATTTCATAGCTTCAACTGCCGCTACTGTCCCACTTTTTATTGATTCCCACGCATTGTTAACGGCATTTCGAAAAGTCTCGTTATGTTTGTAAAGTTGAACTAGCGCTACCCCAACTAAGCTTAGAATTGCAATCGTTGCTCCGATTGGTCCTGTTAGAAACACAAAAGCTGCACGCAGTGCTATCATGGCATTTCTAGCAATAAAAGCTACAGCTGAACTTTTACTTATATAATTAGCTAATTTACCAAATAGAATCATCGTTGTACCTACAGCATTTGTTACCATACCAATTACCGTTGCTATAACTAAAAAAGCCGTAGTAAATGCTACTACGGAAGCGATCACCGTCTGCACGGGAGCTGGTAATTTTGTAAATGCGTTTGCCAGCGTTTCAACTACTCCAGCTACAGCCATTAATGCTGGAGCCAATGCGTCAGTAAATGCACGTGCCGCAACATCAAGAGAGGCTTCCATTTTCGTCAGTGCTCCGGCCCATCCTTCAAGCATGGAGTCCGCAGCTTTTTTAGAAGCACCGTCCGAGTTCACTAAGGATTGTGTTAAAGCATCAATCTTTTCAGGTCCTGCTGCTACAAGTGCCATCATACCTGATACAGCTTCTGTACCAAATATTGTTGCTAACGCCGCACCTTTTTGTGCACTTGTCATACCTTCCATTCCTGATTTCAACTCACCAATAATTTGAGACAATGGTTTCATATTACCTTGTTGATCCGTAATAGATACGCCAAGTCGTTTTAACTCATTCGCCGCTGCTTTTGGCGGTTTAACTAAACGTAGTAAAGATGCACGTAATGCTGTACCAGCGGTCTCCCCTTTAATACCGCTATTTGACATAATACCAACAGAAGCCGCTAGTTCTTCCATCGATATGCCTAATTGAGCTGCAGGACCCGCCGCATATTTAAAAGCGTATTGCATATCCCCTACACCCGCAGCTGTTGCGTTTGCGGCTGTTGCTAGAACATCAGCAACATGTGTACTTTGACTTGCCTCCATACCAAATGAGTTTAAAGCTGACGTAATCGTATCAGCAACCATCCCCAGGTCTTCGCCTGATGCGGCCGCTGCACTCAACACACCAGGTAATGCGGACGTTGCTTGAGCCGAATCGAAACCTTTCGCACCCATTTCAGCAAAAGCCGCTGCTACCTGCCCTGTTGAATACACAGAATCCTTTGCCATATCAAGAATCGCTTTCTTTACTTGACCGTAGTCACCTGCAGTTAAAACTGCCGCTTTACGAGTTTGTGATTCAAATTCTCGTGACTTTTGAATCATACTTCCTAAAGCAAAAGCCGACGCTGCAGCTGCAGGACCAAATGCATTTTGCATTGTTTGTCCTGTTTGCTGTACACGTCGGCCCATTTCAATTGCTTGATTACCTACTTCTTGAAATCTAGCACGCCACCCTGAATAATCAGGAGGCGGTGGTGCTGGTGGCGCTGGCGGTAATGGTGGAGGTGACGGCGGTTGTGGAGCCGGTGGGATAGGAGGTGGTCTACTAATCTGCTGAAAAAACGTATTCCATGCTTGTGTAGCTTGTCCAAGGTTACTTATTAAATTAGATATATCCGCAATCACCTGAGTTTCTACCTTGTTCTGGCTCATTCACCTCACCTACCCTTCCTCTTCTTGTATTTGACTTCTAATCATTGATTCTATTTGATCAAAAAACGATTCGTTCCTTTGAATTTTTTCAACTACTTCCTTCCGTTCATTTGCTTGTTTTTCAATATCACGAACACTTTCTGGACGTGTATATATATCCGCTAATGACTTGATTTTGTCACTTTGAGCATTTCGATTAAACAAAGCTTGTACACTTGCAAACTCGTACTTATCAAGTAGTTGTTCCTTATATCCGTTCAACATAAGGTGATATTCCTTGAGACTAATACGCCAAGATTGCAAGGTGGTCATATTAAAAAAACGAAAACACTCACCTTGCAATTCATCAATATTTATGCGTACAGGTTCTCGAACGATTTCTGTTGTTCCGCTGTCATTGTCCCTAGAAGTTTCTTCACTGTCTTCTGGAAGAAAAAACTATTTAACACAACAGCTTTGTTGTACTTTAGAATTTCATCAAGGTCTAGTTTTTCTGCATTAAACATATTTTCAATCTCTTTCTGTACTGCCTCATACGTGATTCCCTCATTTGTATGAATCAGTGCGTAATAAACCACATCCGTGAAATTAGTAATTCCGCCCTGCATGGTTTGAGAAACGAATTGCATCGGCCCACCGTTTTCATCTAATAATCTCAGTGCTTGTAAACAGAATTTCAGTTCTTGTTCTTTACCATTAATTACGAAACGCGTATATGATTTTTCAGCCATAATAATTACCTCCAATTTTTTGTTCAAAATAAAAAAGCGTTTATATGAACGCTTATTCAAATCTCAATTATTTATTTTCCAGGAATTCATCCACTGCTTTACCAAGCAAACTAATCATTGCTTCTCTCTTTTGCTTTGGTGTTGTATTATCTTGCATTTCATTAAAGATAGGAAGTACACTTTCTAATTTCTGTTTATCGATGCGTTCATTTACAAGGTCTTGTCCTAGCATTGAAATAAATGTACCAATTGCAACCGCTTGTTCTTGTTTATCTAGTTTCATTTATCTCACTCCCTTTTACTACGCGACCTTGGATTGAATCAGCTGTATGTTCGACAATGGATTCCGCTACAACTCTTCCATCTAATAAAACCCCAACCTTACAATCCATCCCTACCAATTTACTATCATTAATCTTCTTAATTATTTCAGATTGTTTATTTATTAGTTGAACATGAGTTATATCAGCTTTCATTGCTAATCCCTCTTCTAACATATTGACCCTTCTGTTTAATTCGTTTACACCTGCTGAAACACAATTTAACGTTTGAATTAAACCTTCATTATCTCTTTGTAGATCGTTAATTCTTTTTTCAAAATCAGCAATTATTTCTGTTATAGATTCCATCTCTCATCCTCCTCAAAACATCCTTATTCAGTTCCTGGTGTAGCTACATCACCAGAAGGTGCACCTTCTGGTACTTTATTAAGCGTCCCTTTAGAAATTTTCCCGTTTAATTTTAAGCCGATAGAATACTTTGAGTACTCCTCATTTTCATGAGAAAGTTCCAAACTATTCAACATGTATGTTCCTGATTTAACTTTAAACTCAGAAGCGGTTGCACTACGTAGGTTAACTTCATGAATTCTTACTAATACTTTATTAAGAATTGCTTCTTCTACATAATCAAGTCCCTCGTCACCTTCAGTACAAATCCCTTCAATACTAGCGGATTGTGTTACGTCACCGTAATCAGATCCACTCTTATCTTTCGTTTTTAACTCGATTTCTCCAGCCTCAATTGACCGTGAACCTGACGTTTGGTTAAAAAATCGGACTGTTTTTGTAGTTTTCCCGTCAGGTTGCGGAATGTCAATCAAGTAAAGTGTTTCGGCACCTTTAAACTCAGGTGCATTACTTTTTTTCACTTCTGCCATTTTTAGTCCCCCTCTAATTTCTGATTGTTATAGTAATAAAACTCAAATGTTTCGCTGTTAAAATCTCAACATCTTTTTGAGATAGTGGTTCGAAATCCTTTACTTTTGCATTAAAAAAACCGATTCGTTCTGGATTCTTTTTACTTGTATCGTACAAGTCAATTGAACCCTTTTCGAATCGGTTAATTAATTTATCTTGCAAATCATTCCTGTCAAAAACTTTATCCGCATAAACACCTACTTGGATAAGATGATCTCGCGAGAAATTTTCTTTTGAAAATCTATCAATTTTACCTGACAAATCCTCGATAGTAATAAAAGGCTTGTCTTTTCCTGATACAGAAACACCATCGTATATCCATGTAGTAGGTGCAAAAACGTCCAGCGACTTTTTTAATGAATACATTACATCATTCAACATAATTAATGCCCCTTTGTTACACGTTGAACAGTTTTGTTTATATCCTCAACAAATGGTTGCTCACCTTCAAATGCTGTTTTACGCATAAAACCTTTTTTGGTTTTGTGCGTAAATTCTTGTACCGCCGCGTAAATAAGAGGAGATCCATACGTACCAATAATTCTCGCACCGACTACCATCTTTACACTTGCAGGAATACTTTCAGATAAAGGACCGTGTAATATCGGTGCTCGATTAGAGGCTTGATTAGCTTGTAAGCGTGTATGTTTTTCTACCGTTTGCTCAATTGGTGTTTTGTAACTATTGGGGTTATGTGCTTTTAACACATTTGATTTTCCTTTAACAACAACTCTGATTCTCATCAAATCACCCTCTTTACAATGACCTCACGACGGTTTACACCACCAAGCCCTCGTTCATCGATAAGTTCGATAACGTAAAAAACACTTTTATGTTCAATTTTTTCAATGTTCTCTAAGTCCACATTAAGAGGAAATGTAACAAGCGCCTCTCCTTTTTTAACATCGAGATCAGCGAACTTCGTCTTTTCCACTGACGTGAATTTCTTCCAAACTAATTGAACAGTTTCTTTTCGGGGGTCACCTTGGATTTCTTCTCCTGTAATTGGATCCTTTTCAGAAACCCCTTTAATGTATAAAATCACCGGTTCTCTACGTCCCTGCTCAATCATTTCACGATTTTCTCGAATCTCTTTTATATCATCTTCAGTAAGCAATTGCTACACCTCCTCGCTTATTAAGTAGTTCAGCCGTGACGAACATTGTGGATGTGGGCTTATTAATTGATTCATAAGGCTTTCCGGAATATTTTTCGGATACTTTCCAGCCCCTAAACCGTATGCATCACGTCTTGCTAGCTTGTAACACATATGCTTTGAGTGGTATCTGTGGCGATGGCCATTATCAATAATTTGATAACCTGTCACAATTTCACTTTCTAATCCATTCTGTATAGTAGCTGCTCGGTACGTGTTAGTACTCTCAGAAATTGCTACACGCTCAATCTTCCATTTCTCATTGTCGTGTACTTCCTTTATCTTTTGAGAAATCATTGTAATGCTCTCGCCCTTTAATACAGATGGACGAATGACACTACTTAATTGATCTTTCATATCTCCAGATAAATTCCATACACGATCAGACAGAACTAAGCCATCTTCACCAGGTCTTTTTATAACCCCTTGAATAATTTGCTTATTTACCGCAGTTATAGATTTCACGTCCAAACCTGCCTCTGATAATTTTGATGTGGTCCACTTCGATGTGTTTTCAATCAATGTATGGAATGACCGCTCTGCTTGTTTACGAAATTCTTTTTCGTATAAAGTAAGATCTCGTAATAACGCATTTAACCTACTACGCTTCACGATTCCATCCTTTTGATATTCATTCAATAAATCAACTAAAAACAAACGTATTAGGATAATGGCCTTTACAGTATCAGAAACTTGTTTTTCGTGCTCCTCTTTAAATTCTTCGGAAATGGTATCGAGCGCTGCATCCATCTCTTGTTGAGAATCGCTCATGTAATCATCTCCCATCTGCACGCTTAGCAAATGTTTGATGAGTACCTTTTCCACGTCGATACTTCCTGTATTTTTTAAGCGCGTCCACTGATAACTTCTTATAATTCGCAAAGATCATCGATTTATCAACCGATTCTTCACCATCTGTATAAGAAAAATAGCGCGCTGCGTCTGCTGCAATTGATTCATAAGCAAATGACAACGCAAGATAAAAAACAGCATTTGCATTTACTTTTTCAGTTAACTCTGACTCAGTTTCGGCTTCAGACAACCAATTTCCGATGTCCTCCGGAGTTACTTTTGGAACTTTTGCTAACCGACTCTCCAGTCTTTCCGACACCTTCATTCGGTGTCACCTCCGTCACTGTAATTTTGTTAAGGCGTCATAACTCCTGCAGCTTTTAACTTTGCAATAAGGGCGTTTAAGTCTTTTACTACACCCGCTACGTCAGTCGCTGTACTATCTGGTTGTTTATCAACCTTTTTGGGTATTAGAGCTACTTTTTCTTCAAGACCTTTAATAATATTGCCAAGTGATGTGTCTTTCGCAATCGGCATCGATCTGTTTAAACGTTGTGCTTGACTTTCAGAAATAGACATGCATAAAACTCCTTTCAAAATACAAAAAAGGTAGCATACACGCTACCTTTTAAGCCATTGTTTTAGAGATATTTTCAAGAACAGCGATAGACTCTTTCGCATTCTTAACTTCAAATCCAAATTCCCCACGAATGACGCGAGAAAAGTAGTCAGCACCATTTGGTGTAGCATCTTGGTCATAAATTGGAGTTAAGTAACGTGCCTTTACTTTTTCTGTATCAAGAAGTAACGCACGATCTTTAGGCATATTTAAATCAACTACAACACTAGAAATCGCTCCACCTGGTAAATCCGATACAAACGATAAGATTTGGTAACCTGCCGCAGTATCTTGACGCGTAGTACGAATTGTATCGCCACCAAGTTTTGTGATTTGTCGTGCGATATTCGGTCCACATAAAATTGTGTTTGCTGAACCGCCTCGAGTAAACACTTGCTCTACAGCGTCATTCAGTGGTTTAGCCGCGATTTCGTTCCCTTTAAAATCTTGCTTATGAGAACCTTCAATACCTGTAAATGCAAATAAACCACCTGTAGTACGCGGTTGTGTCGGAGAACCGCTATTTCTACGGCCATAAATTAAAGACGTGTTCGCTTCACGAATCATCTCTTGTAAACGCAGATTTACTTGATAATCTAATTCGTTTGATACGCCGTATGTGTTCACTTGTTGTTGTGTACGTGAAACAGATGCGTATCTTGAAAAGATTTGTGAGAAGTTATATGACACTAAACGGTCATTGATCTCATTCTTACGGAAAGCATCTTCACCTTCTGGTCTCGGTCTTGCGATGACTTTTAATTCACCACCAGCTGTAATTGCCTCCGCTTTCGTACTATCGTAACCACGTTGCACAGTGATTTTATCCGCGTTTTCATCGACACTTACTACACGTAGTACTTCTAAGCCGTTTTGTACCAGAGCATTTTCAGTGAATTTACGAGCCTCGCCTTTTTCTAAAACTAGGTCCGTATCCCCAACAGCTGCGGCAGTTTTTACAATACCTGTATCAGAGTTTAAATAGTCGTTCTGCCATTCAAATTTAGTTTGTGTTAAAGCGTCTCCTACACCAATTAAGCCGAAAAGAACTGGTGCTTTCGTGAGAATTAAATCCACATTCGCTTGCATTTGTCTTACTTGTTGTTGAAATTCGTACGTAGTTGGTACTGGCATATTTGTAGCCCCCTCAAATTTTGAAAATTAAAAAACCGCTGACTTTTAATCAACGATCCGTTATTTCTTCGATTTCGCTTCTAACAACTTGTTATAAATACGTGTTACTTCGCCCGCAAATTTTGAATCTTTTAACGCTTTTGTTTTTGCTTCTTCCAGCTCTTTTTCTAAAGCAAGAATTTCATTCGCTCTCGGATTTGTTCCTGGATTCGCGCCACCAGCTGCATCTGCGCCCACAACTTTCTTGAACATCCAAGGTTTATTTTCCTTTAGCGCATTAACAGCCTCTTCAACTCCTTGATAATTACCATTCTCATCAAGTTGAATAGTCGACTTATCTAAAAGCGCCAATACATCACCTGGATCATTTGCATCTAAAGCACGTGCAATACTCTTAATTTCCGTATTTAGAATACGTGTATTTGCTTTTTCTTGTGCTTTTTGCGCTGCTTCGGAAGCTTCTAGTGCCTTTTTGTCAGCTTCTTCTTTTTCAGCCTGCAAACGTTCAATTTCTGTCATTTCTTGCTTTTTACGCTCTTCTTCAGCTTTTTCAAATTCTGCTAATTTCGCTTTTACATTATCGTAGTCACCGTATTTCTCAGCGGATTTACCACGTTCACGTTCTAAGCGCTTCTTAACAATTTCGTCTAGTTCTTCTTGCGTAAAAGTTTTTGACGGGTCGTCAGTATCTCCAGGTTTTTTGTCTGGATCATCTCCAGAACCGCCACCATCAGAGAAAAACTGAAGGTCTAACCGAAGTGGGAACTTAGGTGTTTTTTGTACTTTTTCTACAAAATACTTTAATGCTGTAGCTTGTTTTGCGTATTCCATTAGCAAATCCTCCGTTTTGAGCCTGTCGGCTATAATTTCCGAAAGTTTATAGCGCCATTTCGTAAGGCAAGTATTACTTTTCGTTATACGGATCCTGAGACTGTCGTTTCAACATTCGTTCTTGCATAATCTCCATGAATTTCTGTTCTGCATTTTCTTTACCACTTCTCGTAATCGCACCTTTAATTGATTCGATTTCGTTTGAAATTTCATCGCCTAACTGTTCGATAAGTGCTTTTTGATCTTGAGGTAACGGTAAACCGAAAATAATCTTGCTAGCATAATAGTTATCTACTTTTGCTAACATTTCTTTATCGTATTTGAACTTTGGGTCATCCTGCCTTGCTTTCATATAACGCAAAATATACTCATTTAAGGTTTGTAGACGGGACTGCCATATAACCCATGAGCGTTGTGTTTTCGAGATGATGTTACTGAATAAAAGCTGTACAGCCATATCATTTATACCACCTGTATTCATGTCAGCAGTGTTCACCATCGGTACCTCTGCTTTTTCATGTAGGCGTTTTTGCAATCGGTCCAGATACGCTTCAATGGTTTCTTTAAATCGGAATCCACTTTCTAGCTTTTTAGCGCTTGGTTCACCTGCATCTTCCGCACCATCACCTAAATCCCATTTTGCACCTGGTGCAACTTGAAGTGGATTCTTTGGATCCTCGTCTACATTCGTTAGTAACGTAATGGCGAACATTTCAAAACGTAATGCATCCGAGTAATCAGACATCTTTTTGTCGATTTCGTCAGAAAGCTTAATCGTTTTTTCAAGCTCACTATAACCTGTAGTTCGCTTACTGAGCTTTTCAGTCGGCACTGGTACAACGGGAATAAAATCGATGCCCATTGATGAGCGCTCAACCCTATCCTCTTGTTTTTCTAAGTCACCGTTGTATACAGCCTCTTCAATTTCACAGTCGTACTCACCAGCTTCTTCATGCCAAACTAAGTAATACGATAATTTCCACATTTTCGTTTGTTCTTCATCAAGCCATGCAATAAAATGAATCTCTTCCAGTTGGTCTATATCCCAGTCGCTATACTTTGCAATAACTTCTGTTGATGGATGCCAAATAATCTTAAATTCACCGCGACGTTTATCGTAATGAATCCGAGCATACACACCAGTTTTGGAAATGGCGCGGTCCTTTGCTGCTGCTAATAACTTCTCATGCATTCGGTTATCATCCCAAACCCATGTTAATAACCGTTCCTTCGCCTTCGCTCTACTGTTTTCTGCTTGTTGCTCCTCACTAGGTTCATATCCTGATTGAATCATAAGAGCTGGATCGTCTATCACATCAGGAGGAACTGTGACTTTCGGTTCTTTTTCAAATTGCCACGCTGCAATCATGTTTACGATTTTTTGAGGATAATCAAGTTGTATTTTCGTAGGTTCGTAGTCGAGATTGTCTGGTTTTTTATAATCAGACCATACGTTTAAGTCTCCTTCATAACGCTCATACAAGCGAACCTCAGACATAATGCGTGTCCACTCAGAATCGCCGAGTGCGGTACGAACTGGCATTACAATTTCCACTGGATTCATAAAATTACGATCACCTTGTACTCTCATTCAAGCCCCTCCTTTCTCAATATCTTGAATTCCCTGTAGTGCCTGCTTTACGTCTTGCACGTTTATATGCGATAGAAAAAGCCATTTGAACCGCATCCGGACCGTCATCGTGTGGGTGCATCGGATACATTTCAAATTGCTCCAATAAAGCACGTAAATGTTTCATAAAACGTAATTTACCGCTCTGTATATCTGGTAATAACGACTCAATACGTAGTGCTTTTCGTGTACGCTGCTTAATTTGTTTTAAACGAGTCGATGAAGGATATCCTTTTTTCTGCAATGCCTCTCCAACCTTATCCGCAAACCATTCCTGTGCTTGTTGTGCCTCTACAGCGATTGATTCATATTGATATGCCAGCGTGTATTCTACAGCCTTTTCTAACAACGTATTTGGATGCACACGCTCCATAAAAATATCAATAATGTAGCACGTTCCTGTTTCCACGTTTTTCGCAAGTGTAACTACTACGCTGTAGTCACCTTTTTCTTTTCCCATTGCGAAATCAACCGCACCGTAATACAAAAGTTTTTTGTCTTTTAAATCATCTTCAGTACAGTACGTGAAATATTTAGGTTTAAATATCTGTCTTTCCTCGTCAGTCGGGTTACATAGATACTCCTGGTTAAACGCTTTGGTACCGTCATCTTCTCTAATTTCCATCAAATCGATGTATGGGAAATGTGATGGCCATAACGTTTTTGTACCACGTAACATCTCTTCTTTATTCTGTTCATAAAATTCGCGAGCACGATCTGCCGAGTCTGGATCATCGACCTGACGAATCTCACGCCATTCTTGCCATAAATCTTCACGCTCTGACCATTTCAGAATTGCCGGGAATGATCTTGATACAAAGTCACGACGGTTTTTAATAACATGGTGCAATAAACTGTCGTAACAAACGATAGTACCCATATAAATACAGGCACCCTCTTGTCGACTTAAACCTGGTAGTAATTCTTCTTTGAACCAGCGTTTGTTTTTTGCAATCAAGTCAACCGTCGCCGTGTTTTCCTTACTTTCTAAGTCATCCAAAATATAGAGCTGAACCCTTTTAGAACCGTGACGTAACCCACGTACCTGTGTCCCTATACCTTTCGCTTCGACTTTCGTGTTTGTTAAAGTCACGAACTCTTTATCGTTATCTACTTCATTTCGGCTTTTTTGTTCGTGAAGTAAGATACCGAAATCTTCACGTAATTTCTCGTTGTACTTTAACTGATCACGTGCCCACGATATAAAGTCACCGGCTACATCGGATGTTTCAGAAATCAAAACAATGTACTGCTTTAATCGATACACGACTTGATGACACAAATAACCGTTACTCAGGTATGCTGTTTTCGCATGGCCACGCCCTACACTCCAGGCCACTTTTTTCTTTTTCTCCCTACCTGTTGTGATGTCATCTAAAAGCCCACATAACGTTTGGTGAAATTCAGCTGCATCATCCATCGTTACTCCAGCCGGAATTAAGTTATCAGGATTCCCAGGATTTCCTTCTTCCGAGAAATACTCATACATGAAGTACAACATGTCATGTTCTCCAAGATGCACCCTTTTTAACTTTTCTAGCTCATCGATGTCAGCAAGTAGTGTATCCATGTAATATTCTGTAGCCTCACCAGTTTCGTATAACTCCTGTAACTTCTTTGCTCTTTCTGCTACAAGATTGATACGCTCCTGACGTTCATGACGGGCTAACCATTTACCGTCTATATATGCCATGTAGCCCGCCCTCCTTTTACTCGCCTGTCAATTTTTTTAATTTCTGAAGCTGTTCTTCGATTTCCGCATTTGTACGGGTCGCATTTCCTAGATCACCCTCGATTACTTTCTTATCAGTCAGTAAACCAAATCGTTGCATATACAATTGCATAGCTTTTACACTCGGTTGCGGCCCTAAAATTAACTGCATTAACTTGCTGTATACCTGCTCGCGCTTCTCTGCGAGAAAACTATCGGCCACTTCACTCTTGAATGCGATGAAGTCCTGGTTCTTAGTTCGCCACTCCCAAAGCGTTGTCCGATTTATACCAAGCTCGTTCGCCATTTCGTCTTGGGTTCTTTTTTCCTCGTTATTCGATTCCATCAACTCGTTTTCTACAAGCAAGTACGCCGCTTGAATTTGTTTAGCCGTAAGTTTCTGTTTTAACTCGTCTAACTTCGCCATTCTTTCGCTCCCCTTTCTTCGTGAAATAGAAAAGGGCAACCGATTTAGTATCGATTGCCTTTTTCTCAATTTGCCCTTAAACCATATGTAATTACTAGTCTAAATTCCAAAAAGGAACGTTTACTGCACTTGTTTTTGTGGATCTTGCTCCTTTAGATGTATTACAAGTTTCGCAAAGCAATTGAAAATTTGATGCATCATTACTTCCATACAAAGCTAAAGGTACAATATGATCAATGTGTTTGATATTTTGTGGTCTTACTAAGTGCGTTAAATCACGTCTACAAAAAGTACAAGTACCTTTGTCTCTGTGAAAGACTGCCGTTTTCAACCAAACTGGGAACGGTCTACGTTTGATATAACCTCTTTGGGTTACATGATCAGAATGCCTCTCTCTTATTGCATCCATATTTTTTTCTATAAATCTTGCTAATTCCAAATGAAATTTACGTAAAAACTGTCTGTCTTGGAACAGAATCTGAAAAGCTGCTTGTACAATACGAGCATCAATTACGGAAGAGTGTTCATACACATAATCAAAATACTGATCCAAAATTTTATCACATTCACACCCATCATGCTGACAATCTTCTGCACAACTATCTAAGTTTAGCTCAGGTAATTCTGCTTCTAAATTCACTTCTTTAAGTAGTTCAGTAACTAACTTGAAATCCTTTTCTAAGTCCCCTTCCTTTGCATCTCTCAAATGATCTGCCATGCTCCCAAAAGAGTCAAGATAAACATGTAGAGCAGTACGTTTTTTAGGGCGTACAATACTGTCTATTATTTCTTCTTTAAAATCCTCAAACGCAATTGAAGCATGCTCATCTAAATAACCTACCGCACAACTTGCAAGATAAACTCCAGAGCTAAGAGCTAAAAATTCCTCTTTCAAAGCCATAAATATCATTCCTTTATTATATATATTATGCTATTACATTCTAACATAATAATATAATTATAGCTTATCCCCCCGAGTTTAAAAATTCTGGCGGAACGTTACGAGCGCCTGCCAGCCCCTCACCAGATTTGACCTCCCCCGGGGGACTGAATATTTTCTCGAACAAAAAGAAAAAGCCGAAATTATTTTTCCGACTCTTTTTTCTTTTTTGCTCGTATTAGTGTACTTTTACTGATTCCAGTCATTTCTTCTACTTGCGTATATGAATGCTTATCTAGTAAGCCTAATGCGTGTTCAATTTGTTTCTTGTTATACTTCCTCGGTCTACCTTCTCTGAAGTCTGCACGTTGTTTAGCGATAGCTTTACCTTCTTGCGTTCGTTCAACAATCATGTCACGTTCAAATTCAGCGAACGCACTCATGACATTGAATACTAAACGTCCTGTCGGTGTATCCTCTATCAGCCCCATGTTTAGCACGTGAACCTTTACACCTTTCTCAAATAGTTCTCGTACAGTATGTATCGCATCGACAGTTGAACGTGCGAAGCGATCCAGCTTAGTAACTACCAACGTATCACCTGACTCCAGCTTCGATAGCAATTCCTTAAACTTAGGCCGATCAGCTTTAGTACCGGTGAACTTCTCTGAATAAATTGTATCGCAACTTTCCTTCTCTAGCGTTTGAATCTGTGCTTCTAAGTCCTGGTGAACTGTACTTACCCTTGCGTATCCGTATTTCATTCGTATCAGCTCCATTTCGGCGCTAACTAATGAATCTAAGTTATGACACCGTTTGATACCTTGATATTACCACACCACCAAAACGTTGTCAAAACCTTTAAGTTATGATACCGAAAGGGAACTCTTTAAATTCTACAACACTATAAACTATTCTATATTCAATAGCCAATCGCCTAATAAACCTTGGACAATTATCATTAAGTATACAACTAAATATAATATCTAGAAAAAGAAAAGAAGGAGTGAGTTTCTTTGTATAATCAGTTTTATTACCGTGCCCCTACCTATGAGGAATGTATGGAACTTTGCATGGAAAAGGGATGGCCACATGATGCTTGTCATGAGGCATGTAATATATATATTAAACAACATCCTTTGCATACATCATATCAACACACAACATCTACAGTACCCAACAGTATAACCCAAGCGGCACCTTATAGTAGCGCAAATCAACAAATACAATGTTTTTTAGCATGCATTCAGAATGGTGGTATGCCTAATTATTGTTATAACTATTGTTTCTGGGGTAATCCATATCAAGTGCAAACAGCATACGCGTCAGCTGAAAAGTGTTACCA
Organism: Bacillus sp. AR8-1; assembly: GCF_008042345.1. Taxonomy (NCBI): domain Bacteria; kingdom Bacillati; phylum Bacillota; class Bacilli; order Caryophanales; family Bacillaceae; genus Bacillus; species Bacillus sp. AR8-1. Next base: position 884 of record NZ_QNUB01000067.1, on the reverse strand, counting down.
ACAATGTAGGAATTCAGGAGGCACTCATGAATTCTGTATGCATTCGTGCAACACTATAAATATTTAAAAGTATTTTAACATTACTATTTTGTTTAATAAAAAGTCTACTCCACCCCCTGAGTTTCAAAGGTCTTTCTCCCTCAGCGAGCTCGGCTGATAAAAACACCCATTGGTTTCCACTTTCGTGTTGCCGACAGTTAGATAACTACTACAGTAGTCACCTTAGTTTCTACCTACTATATACGCCACAGTCAGTCCAATCCAACGGACATAAAAATAGCCATGATACCCTCATCACGGGCCTCATGGCTATGCGTATTATTTATTGTTGGAGTAGGACACAACTTCACCATCCTAGCATAAATTGTACCTACTATGACCCCGCCTTGTCAAGCCTCGTACAAATTTTTTATTAAACTTCTCATACCCGCCATATCACCGTTAATACTCATGTGCAATAAATCCACGGCTTGTCTACAGCGTGCGTAATACAATTTTGCAGTGATATTCATAGTCCGTAATGTATTCTTTCTAGGAATCTTGTACACATACCGAGCAAGTACTATATATTTCATGTTCTTCGGTAATTGTTTAATCGCCTGATCCAGCACAATCTTATTCAACCGTCCATCACCTTTCCCATCCAGTGCACCAGGTCCAGTAAAGCTAGGCGGCGCATCAGGGAACCGATCACCTACAGCCAGTGATTCGTAATTCTCCAGCCATAGTCGTATTGTCTTCTTTGAAACATAACCATCAATTCTGGTCATCTCCGAACCTCCTGACTCAGAAAATCAAACCCCTAAAACAAACCCCTTAAACCATTAATAGTATTACATACTATATAACTATTAATAAATAATACTATATATATAATATATAAT
>NZ_QNUB01000066.1:0-2253 GCF_008042345.1 Bacillus sp. AR8-1 | reverse complement strand
TTATGTTAACATCTTCGTTAGTTAATGTCAACTAAGTTTTTTATTTCGTTTGTCACTTGCGACGTTAATGTCATCGGCGACTTGTCCTATATTACACCTCTATATAATAATAGTCAATATTAATCTTTCATTTTTTAAAAAAAGATGAAAAAGACTCTCATACCCCCTCTTTATTCCTCATACATATCAGTAAAATAACTGAAAGGAGTGTAGAACTTGTTCGATCCTTCTTTATTAAACACCATAAGCGCCCATTCAAGAAGCCCACACTATCATAGGAAGTTTCCCATCATTCTATTTTGGAGTCAAAAAAGCGGTTGCACTTCTCTTGCCAATTGGTTCTTTTACCAGATTGATTTATTGCAAACAGCTCTAAGTTATAGTCCTTTCATTCATAATTATGAATATGATATATACAAAAGTACACCTGCTTATAGTGTACGACTAGGAGTAGCGTTGCGAGAAAAACAAAAAGAAACGTTTAAACTTGTTCGTAACCCTTATAGGAGAGCAGTCAGTTCTTTCGTATCCTTAATTGGACCTCCTTATATGGAAAATCCCGAATGGAAACCCATCCGAAAGTTTTTATATCAAGATGAAAATTCCCCCAAAGGGATCTCATTTAAACAATTTCTATACTATCTATTTATGAAAGGGGCTCACGCAAGTGATATTAACCCACATTTCACACAACAATATATAGCTGGTGAAGAAGAATATGTCACCAATTATATATACTTAGAAAACTTTGATCAGGAAATGAAAGAATTAGAAAAGCATTTCGAATTAAAAAACGCACCAATAAATGAGTTCTCAACATCATGGCATCATCAAACTCCCGCCATGATTTATAAAGGGAATTTTAGCGAAGGCGATATTACTGATCCTTTATTTCCCCGTCATCCAACTTTTGAAAGCTTTTATGATACTGAATGTATACAACTTGTTCAAACAATATTTCAAAATGATTTCGACACATATAAATACAGCAAAGAATATCCATACTAATTTTAGTTTATTATCTTTGCTAAATAAAAAAGATACCTCATATATAAGGTATCTTTTTTACATGTCAATTATATAAATCATACTGTTTAACAGTCTCTATTCTTCACCTTATTACCTTTTAATAGATTACCTAACTTTTGCTTATCCGCCCATCCTACTCCGATTAAAACTAAACTTGCTCCCATTATTACTCTCCATGTCAGAGATTCATTTAATAGAATAATTGAAGTAACAATACTTATTAATGGTAATGCATTTAAGTATAATCCGCTTACTGATGCTGAAACTCTCTCTAGCGCTTTATTCCAAAACCAATACGCTAAAATTGTTGCTCCAATAACAAGGTATATTACACTAAGTCCCGTTTTCCAAGTTTCAATCTTTGGTAAACCGTAATAAAGAATTTCTACCAGTGCAAATGGTAATAGAATAACAGCTCCAATAATTAAAGTTAATGTTGTAAAAACCTCGTTTGATAAATACTGTTCTTGTTTTGGTCGTTTTAGCAAAACCGTGTAGAAAGCAAATAGAAAAGTACTTAATAATATCAGTATATCTCCTATTAAAGACATTTCTTGATCAGCACTTTTAGATGGAATCGTAATAAAGAGTACTCCTATAGCACCCAATATAATTCCTATCCAATAATTCAATCGAATTTTCTCTTTCAAGAAGATTGCTGAAAAAAGAATTGTAACTAATGGTAATGCAGCATCTATGATACTAACATGTAATCCACTTGTTAAAGAAATACCGTACGATGTGAACATAAAATACCCAGCTACACCGGTAAAAGCTAACAAACTCATTCTTTTCCATGGAACTTTTTTATGTACAACTGATTTTTGTAGTTGCTTAAATGAAAATAGCATACAAATTCCACCTGCAAAGAAAAGACGAATAAACAACAAAGTAAACGGCTGAATAGATTCTAACGCCCATTTTGTTGGCGCAATAGCTGTCCCCCATAATATAACAGCCACTAATAACATGCATATTTCTTTCATAATCCCCCACACCCATCAAAAATATATGTTAATTACCTTAATTATAGATTTTTTCTTATGTAAAATCCTTTAAAAACACAAAAGGTTATGCAAAAAGAGCTAGATTGCTACTTTTTGCATAACCTTTTTATATAAGATCACAAACATTCTTTTATATCTCGACTATACCCTTATAAAAGGTAATTCTTACCTTTATATTTTAAGTAATAAAAATAAACACAAAAAAACCTAAGTCGAA
>NZ_QNUB01000065.1:0-1053 GCF_008042345.1 Bacillus sp. AR8-1 | reverse complement strand
GGTGGTTCGCCAATAGACGTAGTAAAAACATATATTGAAAATCAAAGTGAAAAGTGAGGTGAAATGATATGACAAAGCAGAATAAAGCATATAAATTCCGTTTGTATCCAACAGAAGACCAAGCACATCTTATGCGTAAAACTTTCGGTTGTGTACGTTTCGTGTATAACAGAATGTTAGCTGAACGGAAAGAAGCGTATGAAAAACATAAAGATGATAAGGATCAACTAAAGAAACAAAAGCTTCCCACTCCTGCGAAATACAAAGCAGAATTTGAGTGGTTAAAAGAAGTGGATTCATTAGCTTTGGCAAATGCTCAACTAAACTTGCAAACTGCCTATAAAAATTTCTTTCGTGGTCAAAATGACTTCCCAACATTCAAAAGCAAAAAAGACAGAAAGTCTTATACAACGAATGTAGTGAACGGAAATATTATGTTGCTTAACGGTCATATCAAATTGCCAAAACTGAAAATGGTACGTATCAAACAGCATAGAGAAATACCACAAGGCCATATAATCAAGTCATGTACGATTTCTATGACACCTACTGGTAAATACTATGTGTCCATTTTGACTGAATACGAAAAAGAGATCGTACAAAAAGAAGTAGAAACAGTTGTTGGATTAGACTTTGCGATGGATCAATTATACGTCAGTTCTGAGGATGAGAGAGCCAATTATCCTAAGTTCTATCGTGAAATGTTAGACCGATTAGCAAAGGCTCAACGAGTATTATCAAGACGTACAAAAGGTTCAGGGCGTTGGAATAAACAACGTATCCGTGTAGCTAAGCTGCATGAAAAAGTAGCAAACCAACGTAAGAACTTCCTTCATCGTAAGTCTAAAGAGTTAGCTACTCATTTTGATGTTGTAGCTATTGAAGATCTAAATATGAAGGGAATATCGCAAGCACTTCATTTTGGAAAAAGCGTCGCTGATAATGCTTGGGGTATGTTCACTTCTTTCTTAGCTTATAAACTAAATGAACAAGGCAAACAGCTTGTGAAAATAGACAAATGGTTTCCTTCCACAAAAACATGTAGCAGTTGTG
>NZ_QNUB01000064.1:0-9052 GCF_008042345.1 Bacillus sp. AR8-1 | reverse complement strand
ACGTCTATTGGCGAACCACCGGTAGTTAGCAAGCAAAAACTTCTTGACCAAAACATCTCTTTCCAAAGTTTCTTTTTCACTTGTGGAAAGTCTCTTTTAATAAGTCGAGAACTTGCACTTTTATAAGCATTGATGAATTTTGTCATTTCTGTATTAGGGTGTGTCTTGAACAAAATATGAACATGGTCTACATCATGATTCCATTCAACTAATGTGATGTTATAGTTTTCAGATAGTCGAACAAACATATCTTTTGCATAGTCTGACATATCATCATCAAACACATTTCTTCTGTATTTTACGACCAGCACAAGGTGATAATACAACAAGAATACTGAATGGTTATTACTATCTAATTTCATTTATATACCAGCCTTTATAATTTATAAGACTGATTATATTAGAGGCAAAATAAAAAGGAAAACCTTTTGGCTATGCTAAACCGAAATTCATCTCCCACCTACCGTTGGGCTACGCCCTTCACACGCTTGAGGAAGGAGAATTCTTTCCGGAAATTCGTTAAATTAATACTTTAATTTAATACGTAACGGGGTTGCAAATGTGTCAATATTACAGTGTTCTCTTTAACACGTTTTCAAAGGTTTAAAACTCTTCTTAAACAATTATTAAGAAGAGTTTTTTAGATAAAAGTTATAAAGAATTAGTTTTAATTAACTAAGAAATTATGCAAAAAGAGTATTTGTCTGTACATTTGTTATATGCTCGGCTAATACAGTAGCTTGTGCGTGGAGGGGGGCTGGAAATCCTAATGTAATACCATTGTGTTCAGTGCATTCACCAATTGCATAAATTAATTTATCATTTGTTTGCATATACTTATTAACAACTATGCCACGTTTAACATATAAGCCAGCTTTTTTTGCTAAATGTGTATTAGGTCGCCTACCAATAGGTATTACAATTAAATCGTATTTTTTAATAGTGCCATCTTCGAATTGGATCCCCTCTGCATAGTCTGTACCTAGGATTTTAACCGTGTTTTTTTCCATGAGAAATTGAATCCCTTTTGCTTTTAGCTTGTTACATAGTAATGAACAAGCCAAGATATCTTGTTTTGCCATTAAGTGTGAACTGAAATGAACTACGTGGACGTCTATTCCAAAATCAAATAATTTTTGTGCAATTTTTAGACCGAGCATGCCATTACCAATAATAATAGCTTTTTTTGCATGCTTCTTAATATTTAATAGAAATTGGATTTCTTCAGTTGTTCTAAGTTTATTTACTCCCAATAATTGCAGTCCTTTAACGGGAAAAATAAAAGCAGTAGATCCTGTTGCAATGATGAGTTTATCGTAGAAAACAATACGGCGTTTATCTGTAACAATGACCTCGTCCTCACGATCAATTTCTATTACCTTTTCGTTTGTAAAAAGCTTAATATTATGTTGTTTGTACCAATTATATCGCTTTTGTATTCTATTTTTAATATCTAATTGTAATGAAATAGTGTTTATTTGATTGTAGAGAGGATAGAGTTCATCACTGAAAATAGAAATGCTATACAGATTAGGATTTTGTATTAAAATCTCTTCAATACAGCGTAAACTAGATATACTATTACCGATTATTACTAAGCGTTTTCGTTTTCTCATATCAATTTCTCCTTTCGATTGTGAAGTATTGAGCAAAGATGCTCGTTCATATTATAACAATTTTAAAAAGCAGATTGCTTGATATATAGTTTATTTTAAAATATGTCACAAATTATCTTTATTCGGGTAATGAGATACAAAGATGATCCCATTAAACTCATAGGTTAGAGGAAATTTTAAAAATGTTACTAAGATATTTCAGATGGAAAATGTTGAATATGTTTGCTGCTAGTAGTATTTCTTCAATTTTTAAAGAATAACGCATACAAACACACTGTAACCTTATAATTAAAGTTTTTTTATGTATAAATGCGAATAATTTCCTGATAGGTCACTATACAAGTAAGTAAAAATTAAGATGGAGTGCTTTTCCTAAACATGATAAATTAAAACTTTTTATACCAGATTAATTATTCTTTTATTCTATATTGACTAGGTATATTCGTGTATTATGCACCTTCTAGGATTTAGTGAATATAGCAGATTGCACATCATTTGAATCATTTTGTAAAGTGAGTATGTTTATTTTGTGAAATATTGAACAAAATCTTGAAAGTGAATATTGAAACATGTAGTTTATTCTTAGGATTATTTATAATAACCATGAACTAAAGGAGTGTGTAATTTTATGTTAGAACAAGGGATAGCTGATGCTATAAAACTTGCACAAAAGAAGAAACAAATATTAGATATAAATCCAATACAATATTTTGTTCGTGCATTACTAGCCGGCATCTATATTGGATTTATTATAGTATTATGTTTTAAATTAGGGGATTTTTTTCACGTTGTAAATTCACCTGCAACTTATTTAAGTGCTTCTTTATTTTTTGGAATTGCACTTATATTAATAATATATGGTGGAGCGGAATTATTTACTGGGAATACAATGTATTTTACAATTTCGACCTTACGAAAAAAAACAACGGTCTTAGATACTTGTCGTAACTGGGGTGCTTGTTTTTTAGGTAATCTGGTAGGTGCAATATTTTTTGCGTTATTATTTTATGGTACTGGTATTTTTGATCAAATTGAATATGAACATTTGATAAGTAATGTTGTTGAAGTAAAAATGAATACACCGACAATACAGCTATTTTTCAAAGCTATTTTATGTAATTGGCTTGTTTGTCTAGCATGCTTCCTTCCTTCTCAAGTAAAAGGGGATACAGCAAAAATAATTGTTATGATGTTATTGGTTTTTACATTCTTTTTATCTGGATATGAACATAGCATTGCAAATTTATCGCTATTTGCAATCTCCCTGGTATCGCCACATCCCAATACTATTTCTTTTAGTGGGGCTATTTATAATTTAATTCCAGTTACAATTGGAAATATTATTGGTGGATCTGTATTTGTTGGCATGGTATATCATTATATAACCCAAAACAACCCTACAGCTGAACAGAAGGGCGATTTAGTTGAATCTCAATGTGAGGAAAACATCCCATTACAAACACAAATAAAAATTTAAGCTACTAATATAATCATTTTCGTATAAAAATAACATAATTATTTTGAATGTTATTTTTATATCAGTTGGCCTAATTAGCCGGAAATACCGTTTTAATAATTCTTTTAAATATATTTTTTTCTTTTATAAAATATATTATTTGTTTTTGTTAGACATATAAGGGAAGGGAAATATACAAAAAACATTCACAACTTATGTGACCTAAATTTGTTAATATAAAATGCAAGATCACATGTCGAATTTATTACAGAAAACTCTAAAAAATCAGTGGGAGGTTTACTAGAAAATGAATTTTGAAAAAGTTTGTTTGGTATAGAAGTGCTTTTAGGGGGTTATTGCTAAAATAGGTGAAATAACCTTCGATATACAAAATAAAAATTTGCAGTAATTAGATTTGAATGAAGATAATATAAGCATGAATGTCATTATGAAAAGTGATAATCCGTTAGTGAATCTTAATAAAAATGTAAGCGTTAACAATTTTATTTAACTAGATGTATAAACTAGATTTTTCACAGAATATCAAAGAATCTTTGAAATGTAGATAAAGAAAAATTATCTTATCTAGTGAAGCTATACATAATATTTTTTTGAGTTAAATAAGAAATAATGTTGGAGCAATATTTGCTGGAAATACATATGAAAAGGAATTTAAGTTTAACTATGTGGTATTGAACATTAATGTATTTCGAGTTCATTATTTGTTTATTCAAAATCAATTAAATCTCTTTTTATTAGAATAACAACAATGCACAAAAACATAACATAAATAGTGAGGGATCTATAAATGAATAAAAATATTAATCGTGTAGTTTTAATTGGTACAGGGGCCGTAGGATGTAGTTATGCATATTGTATGATTAATCAGGGCCTGGCAGAAGAATTCGTTCTTGTGGATGTAAATGAAGCAAGAGCAGAAGGAGAAGCAATGGATTTAAGTCATGCAATTCCTTTTTCACCATCACCAATAAAAGTATGGAAGGGTAGCTGTGACGACTGTAAAGATGCGCAAATTGTTGTAATAACAGCCGGATTGCCACAGAGACCAGGTGAAACACGTTTAGACTTAGTTGAAAAAAATACTAAGATTTTTAAAGAAATTATACGTAATGTCATGTCAAGCGGATTCGATGGTATTTTCTTAATTGCAACAAATCCAGTGGACATTTTAACATATGTAACTTGGAAAGAATCTGGGTTGCCGAAAGAACGCGTAATTGGTTCAGGTACAACGCTTGATTCTGCACGTTTCCGTTACATGTTAGGAGAATATTTTGAGATTGATCCTCATAATGTTCATGCGTATATAATAGGTGAACATGGTGATACGGAGCTTCCAGTTTGGAGTCATGTGTCAGTTGGCGTTCAAAAGCTACAAACCATTTTAGAAAATAAAAGTCAGTATAATCAAAGTGACTTAGACGAAATTTTTGTTCGTTCACGTGATGCGGCCTATCATATAATCGAACGTAAGGGAGCAACCTGTTATGGAATTGGAATGTCTTTATTACGTATAACAAAGGCAATTCTACATAATGAAAATAGTGTGTTAACAGTATCTGCATACCTTGAGAATAAATATGGTCATAATGATGTGTATATAGGGGTTCCTGCTGTTATTAATCGCGAAGGTATTCGAGAAATTATAGAAATTGAGTTAAATGCGGAAGAAAAGTTTAACTTTAATCATTCTGTACATACATTAAAAGATACCATGTCACCAATACTATAAGATGAATTTATCGTATAACATTATGTCGAATATATAAATTCTTAGCAACAGTTTAAAGGTACCTAATCTAATATACTCTGAAAGAAAATAGTATAGAAAAAATGCTTGTTTAAATAGAAATAAAGTACTTTCATCTTGTAAAGAATCATTTTATAAACATTATTAAGAAATTAAGATTCTGTACTACATTAGTTCATAACATATCAAGAATGAATGTTTTTAGAAGCGACATAATTATTTATAGCTAAATATGTTATGATTTTCACAAAAGGTTGATACCTTTTGTGCATAGTTTCCTTTAAGTCACTAAAGACAGATATATTTGATTAAATAAAAAGCACTTTTTTAGAAGTTTAAGGAAGTGCCTTTTTATTTGTTAATAAACATTAGAAATCTATTAAATTACATACATTTATGGAAGAGAGTAATTTCTATGTGCATCTGGCTATCGTTTAATTACATTCTTATTGGACGTTTATAAAACAACGAGCATACAGTAGGAAATGTGAAAATTTTGGGGATAATGGAGCATACAAAGTTGGTAATAAACCTTAGGGAAAGGAGGGAACGAGATGAGAAATTTCTTTGAAGAAAAATATACAAATTTAGAATTTAAAAGAGAACTAATAAATATTATAAGTAAAATCAGTGAATATAAAGGAGCAATATCAGCATATCAAACTCAAAAACCAGAGATATTTAATCTTTTGGAAAAGAGTATATCAATGCAATATATTAAAACTTTTCCTAATATATATGAAAAGTTTACATTCTCAAATAAACAGTTAAAAAAATTAGTTGATCATCATGCTAGCCCTCAAACATTGGAAGAGGACGCTTTATTTTGTTATTGCAAAACATTAGAACTTGTGCAAAAAGAAAATCACAAATTACCTATTAAACCGCAAACAATTCAAGAATTGCACTTCCAATTAATGAATTATTCAACTTCTGAAAGTGGTAATTGGAGAAAAAGCGAACTTGTATTATCTTCTGTTCCAAAGTTAAAAGATCAATTTAAATTACGTACAGTTGTTTTATATGATATGGTTCCGCAATATTTGTATCATCTATGCGAACAATATAATGCATTAAGGGCTAAAGGGAATTTTCATCCGCTCCTACTAATTCCTCAATTTATCTTAAATTTCCTATGTATTTATCCATTTAATAAAGGGAATGGCAAGTTAGCAAAAATATTAATTCAATGGTTATTAATTGAAAGTGGATTTACATTTGTAAAATATACATGTATAGATAAATATTTCAAAGAATATGAATCAGATTATTATGATGCTCTGTATAAATCTGCAGCTCACTGGTATCAAGGCGATCATAATGTAGTTTTCTGGATGAAAATTTTTTTAGATATTGTTTTAGTTGCATATAAAGAATTCTATTGTGTAATAAAAAATTGTATTAGCACTCATACTAAAAGAAAAAGAATTGAAAAATACATAGACAGACAAGATAATCCTTTTACTAAAGAAAATATTCGAAACATGTATCCAGACATAAGTGAAAGTACTATAAATAAAACATTACACGCTTTAAATTCACAGGGATACATTAAATTAGTTTCTAAAGGTAGAAATGCAACATGGATAAAGCGTAAATTAACTTAGGGTAAAGAACTAGAACACTGGCAAATAATAAGCAAGGAGAACCCAAAAAGGGTTCTCCTTGTTTATTATTTGTTAGACTAATGTATCTTTTAGAAGGATAAAGGAAGTAAAATAGACTATTTATTAATTGCAATCTAATCATAAAATTTTGTATCACATCTTTAAGAAAGACTGGTCTACTCGTTATGATTTTCTAAACCAAATTGTCCTTTTTTACGCATAGTGTAATAAATAGGGAGGCCGAGTGCAGTTAGACCTATTCCACATAAAGCTAGCAGAGGTTGAGTGAATAAGGTATTAATAACAATGAACAATCCGCCAATAATAGCAACTAATGGTATAAAAGGATACAATGGAACTTTATAAGGTCGCACAAGTTCGGGTTCCCTTTTTCGTAAGATGAATACAGCAAGGAATGTCATTGTGTAGAATATCCATATTACAAATACCAACATATCAGTAAGAGTATTGAATCCGCCGACGGCCATCATAATAATTGAAATAAATAGCATAAATAGACCAGAATTATAAGGGACCCGACTATTTTTAGATAATGTAGCAAACCATTTACTAAATGGTAGTTTGTTCTCAATAGCCATGGCATAAGGAATTCGCATTCCTGTCATAATATAACCATTAATCGTTCCAAATACGGAAATTAAAATGCCAATGGTAACTAGTTTTCCTCCCATAGCTCCAAAAAGAATTGTAGATACTTGAGAAGCGGGTGTATCAGTACCTGCGAGCGATGTTGCAGACATGACCATTAGAAACGCGACATTAATTAATAAATAAACAACCATTACTGTTGATAATCCTAATACGATTGCTTTAGGCAAGTCTTTTTTAGGATTTTTCATTTCTCCAGCAATATTCCCTACATGAATCCATCCATCATAGGCGAACATTGTTGCGAGTAAACCAGATCCAAGGGCAGATATCATAGATTTGTTCGGCCCTGCCTCAATTGGAAAAAGCTGAAAAGTAACGTCACTTTTGTGTAGTAATCCAAAAATAATAATCAATGCTAATGGAACCAATTTGCATATAGTCGAAGCCATTTGGATTCCACCAGCTGCTTTAGCTCCTAAAAAGTTCATAAGAGTTACAAATGTTGCTGTGATAATTGCAATTGCGATAATTAGCATTTTGTGTTCATTAACATTTAGGCCAAATAAACTAACCGTTTGTGTCCCGAAAATAATAGCAAGAGCTGCAATATTTGCAGGGAAGTATATGACAGTTTGTGCCCAGCCAAGCAAGAAAGCAGTTAAGTTTCCATAAGTCCTCTTTAAATATGCCATCATTCCCCCCGTTTCAGGAATAGCGGCAGATAGTTCAGCAGCAGTTAGTCCTGCGCAAACGGTCAAGATACCACCAATTACCCATGCAAGTAATCCTAGGCTAGCTGTTCCTGTTACTCCATATAATGCAGTGGGCTTGAAAAATACTCCGGCGCCGATAACGGTACCAATAACTGTGGTTAATGCTGCAAAGAAACCAATATCCTTTTTTAGTTGTTGTTGTGACAAAATAATCACTCCCAATTAGAAAAATATATAAATTCTCTTATGAATTCTTTATCCTATTTGTTAAATTATTTGATAGTATATCCTGTATCCATACAAATAGCCGCCCCTCATCCTTACCAGCTAGAGAATTTGAATACATTTCAGATACTAAATAAAAAAGAAATTAAACGTATAAGTAAAGAAAGTTTAATTTCGCCTCAAATCATGTGAAAATTTTCACATGATTTGAGGCGAGTAAAATTCCATGAATTATACATTAAAAGAAATTCTTTAATTTAACCCGAAACATGAAGTTAAAAACGAGATTTCTTTTATATGAATAATAAGAATAAATGAGGTATTTTAATATTGTAATATAGTAAAATGGTAAATCGAAATTCAAAAGAGAAGATATATTCTTGTGAAGAATATCACAAAGTATTGAGGGATTCAATCATATTTTCGATATAAAATATAGAAAATCAACTAAATAAAACATTTTGTGAAATGTTTCACAAAATTGTTGACCTCTTATTTTTACTAATGGTATCTTGTAGGTGCAATCCAATGTTATAAATTAAATTATATTTGAAAAATATTGTAAGGGTGAATATTTAGAATCTTATATTTATCTGACAATAATTAATTTAATTTATAACTCACTCTAAAAAAGGATGTGTAGATATGAAAATTGGTGTAGTGAAAGAGATAAAAAAAGGGGAAGCTCGTGTAGGGATGACTCCAGAAAATGTTCAAAAATTAGTTTCAGCTGGAAATGAAGTTTTAGTACAAAAAGATGCTGGATTAGGTTCTGGTTATACAAATGATGAATATATAAATGCAGGAGCAAGCATAGTAAATCAAGGCCAGGCATGGGATGTTGATATGGTAGTAAAGGTAAAAGAACCACTACCTGCAGAATACCATTACTTTAAAAAGGATCTAATTGTTTGGGGGTTTTTACATCTGGCTGCGTCGAAAGAGTGTGTAGAAGCAATGAGAAATGCTGGTACTACTGCGATTGCTGGTGAAACTATTAGTGAGGATGGAAATTTAGCATTATTAAAACCTATGAGTGCAATTGCTGGAAG
>NZ_QNUB01000063.1:0-2715 GCF_008042345.1 Bacillus sp. AR8-1 | reverse complement strand
AACTCCACTGCATGTGCATTTGGATATTGGTCCAGCATGTTAATTAAATCTTGTTTCGTATGCTTTCCTAGTTCAAAGAAAGGCGTAGTCGTTCCGCCTGTTGTGATTATTGTTCGAATGGTACCTCCTTGCTGTTTATTATAAAAATAAATCAGCCCCCCATTTGGAGATTGGATTGTGTTTATACCAGGTTTTAATGTAAACGATTTTATCTTAGAATCTTCTCTCCAAGAAGCATCATACGAATACGTCCCAATGTATACCTGAATATCTTGATTACCTTCTACATTAATCGTTATTTGTTCATTTGGCTTTGCATATAAACCAGTTGGTTCATATGGACTAAATGCCATACTTTTTCTTTCCTGTTGTTTTAGTACCTCAACATCCCCTTTTCCTGGGACTGTAAATGTTCTATTTTCTGATTTAACTGATTTTTCACTTTGCAGTGATGTCGATAAATTTTTTTGCTGCTGCGTTTCCTCTGCAAAGACATCTGATGAAGAAGCCATCCCAGAAGCAATTATAGTTAATGTTGCAGTAGCTACTAGTATTCTTTTGGTTTTATACTTTGATTTATTCCCCATAGTATCTCCCTCTCATTTCCTTGATCAATTTAATAGTTTTGGTTTCTTTAGCATGTACTTACGTGCAAAAACAGTTCATGAACTTGTATTTATTACTTTTTTACATAGTCCTCCCTTATTCTATTTATAATTATATTTTGATATTATTTTATGACACATATTAATACAACTTTATAAAATATCAATCAATAATGAGCTTTTATGTTTTGATTTGGTATTCTTAACTATCTTATAAATCAAATAAATTACATAAAGGTATTCATTTCGTATGAATAATACTTTAAATCAAATTATTTTCAGATTAATAATTCACAAAAAATTAATATTATGTAAAATCCTATCAAAGAAATAAATACAAATTGATTTGTCATATATACATTGAAATCACTCAGGCATTTACTATCATCCGAATAATTAATTCCTTTTTCTATTTCAGTTTAATTTTTTAAGTTATTAGGAGATAAAAAAGCGAATCTATTTTGAAAATAGATTCGCTTTTTTACGTATAACATAAACTTTCAAGTTCTTTTAATTGAATTTTTTATAAAAAGAAAAGGTACTTCCCAAAAGAGAAGGATCCTACTTGCTCAAACATGTAGGTCGTGATAACCTTTGTCTCTGATATATCTCATTTATAGTTTGTTTAATTGACTATGTCTTTTAGAATACATAAAATATACTATTATCCCTATAAATAACCAAATACCGAAATAAACCCAGGTTTTTAAAGGTAGATTTACCATTAAAAATAAGCAACATGTTATTGAAATAATCGGTAAGATTGGTACCAGTGGTACCATGAAACCACGTTTTAAATTTGGATGTGTTTTACGAAGAATAATAACTGACACACCAACCATCGCAAATGTTAATAACGCTCCAATATTCGCTAAATTCGATAATTCTTTTAAATCGATAAATCCAGCAATTAAAGCACTACCAATACCTGTTAACCAAGTTGAGAATACTGGTGCTTCTGTCTTCTTATTAATTTTCGCAAAAGATTTTGGTAATAATCCGTCACGGCTCATCGCGAAGAATACACGTGTTGCTGCATAAATGTAAGCGAAAATTACAGCCATAATACCAATTACAGCTCCAACTGCGATTATCCCCGCCACTTTATCTTGTCCTACAACTTCTAATACGTAAGCCATTGCTTCTGGTACATCTAATTCCTTATACGAAACCATGCCTGTCATAACAAGACAGACTATAACATAAATAATTGTACAAATAACTAACGAAGCAATAATACCAATTGGTAAATCACGTTGTGGATTTTTTACTTCTTCAGCAGACGTTGCTAACGCATCAAATCCTAAAAAAGCAAAGAATACTGCAGCTCCTCCGGAAAAGACTCCGCTTATACCGTACGGTGCAAATGGTATCCAGTTTTCTGGTTTCACATAAAAAATACCAACTGAAATGAATAAAACAACAATACCAATTTTTATTAATACCATTGCATTATTCACTCGTTTACTTTCTTTCGTACCTTTTGATAATAACCAAGTTAATAACAACGTAATGATTACTGCTGGTAAGTTAACAATTCCACCTTGTGTTGGAATCGTTAACAGTGATTTTGGTATCTCAATCCCAAATCCACTTACTAAGTTGTGAAAATAGCCTGTCCATCCACCTGCTACCGCCGCAGTTGTAACTACATATACTGACAGTAAGGTCCATCCCATTAAATGGGCTACAAACTCACCAATCGTCGCATATGAATAGGTATATACACTACCCGAGACTGGAAGGGTAGAAGCGATTTCTGCATAACATAGGGCAGCAAATCCGCAAACAATTGCTGCAATCATAAATGAAAAAATAACTGCTGGACCAGCATCTCTTGCTGCTACTATTCCTGTTAATACAAGCACTCCTGTACCAATTATCGCACCAATCCCTAGCATGGTAAGGTCAAATGCGCCCAACGTTTTTGTCAAAGTCTTACTTTTACTATCTTCTAACAATTTCCTTACTGATTTTTTCCTAAATAAGTTGGCCATAACACACGCCTCCTTTTATTTAAAAAGGAGCTAAGATATCGTCTCCTAGCTCCCCTTAAGTAAAATAATTTTTTTTATAAGATTATTGAATCGTTATTTTACCTCATTGGCAA
>NZ_QNUB01000062.1:0-5687 GCF_008042345.1 Bacillus sp. AR8-1 | reverse complement strand
GAACTACTCGGTCGCTCATTCGCGACTTCCTTATGTTAACATTTCTATTTTGTAATGTCAACTAAGTTTTTCATTTCGTTTGTCGCTTGCGACGTTAATGTCATCGGCGACTTGTTCTATATTACACCTCTAAAGTATAATCGTCAACACCTTTTTATAAAGAAATTCAATTTAATATTTTTATGCTTTTTTAGCTAGATACGTCTCTATAGAATTTCATTATCGGAGAACACCTTCTGCTTCTCTTTAATTTATTTTCCAAAATATATTCGGGTTAATTTGAACTCTAGACTTAACTTGTGTAGACGTTTTTCTCCAACAAAACTAGCAACCTTATTTTAACAAATACTAGTATATAATTAGAGAGTTGTTGTACTATCAATAAAACTCTATTAGAAGCAGGTGAAGATTTGAAAGATATACGTATCCTTATAGCAGACGACGATAAAGAAATCCGAAATTTATTAAAAATATATTTAGAACGAGAATTATACATGGTAGACACTGCAATCAACGGCGAAGAAGCCTTGCATTTATTTAATCAAAATAACTATAACCTCGTTATATTAGATCTTATGATGCCCAAAATAGATGGAATCGAGGTATGTAAAAAACTTAGAGATAAAACTAACGTACCTATATTAATGCTCACCGCTAAAGATCATGAAGTTGATAAAATTTTAGGTTTAAGCATTGGTGCTGATGATTATATTACGAAACCTTTCAGCATTCACGAAGTAATTGCACGAGTAAAAGCTCTTATGCGTCGTTTTTTAGTTCTCGGAAGTAACAATACTACTCAAGAAAAAACGACTTTATCTTTTAAAGGACTAACTATCAATTTAAATACATACACAGTTCATACAAACAAAGAAGAAATTAGCTTAACTGGAAAAGAACTGGAACTATTAAAATTCTTTACTTCAAACCCAGGGCAAGTATTTACAAAAACACAGCTCTTCCGAAATGTGTGGGACGATAATTATATTGAAGATGACAATACCGTTATGGTACATATTCGAAAACTTAGAAAGAAAATAGAAATTGACCCTTCCAATCCAAAATTCATTCAGACTATATGGGGAATTGGTTATAAGTTTGTAGGTGAAAAGCTTGAAGACTGATAAAACCCTCTTCCTTATTTCATTACAACTTATCATTTGTGGGATTTTAAACATACAAATGAACCCAAGAGTAAAAATGTCTTTATTTATTATCCTTATCTTAATTACAATTTATCTCTTCTTTTCAAGAATACAATTCATTCAACATCGCAAAGCAATGGAAACTAAATTAAGTCGTGTACTAAAAGGAAACTTACAAGCGAGATTATTCACAAGCAATGACCATTCATTACATAATATCGTTTTTTCAATAAACGAGCTAATAGCTAAATTAGAGCAAGTTCAGATTGAAGCCAAAAGATCCGAGGAATCCAGAAAACAACTTTTGTCTAGTATCTCCCACGATATACGAACACCACTCACCTCCATTATCGGATATATAGATGCTTTGAAAGACGGAGTTGCTGCTTCTGAAATAGAAAAACAAGAATATCTTAAAATACTCTATATGAAATCAAATAACTTAAAGCACCTAGTTGATGAAATATTCAATATGGCGAAGCTAGACGCTAATGAATTTCCACTAAAAGAAGAAGAACTCGACTTTTCTGAAGTTACTAGAGAAGTTTTGATTGAATTTTTACCTGAGCTCTCAAAACATAACATCGAACTGCAAATTCTTATACCAGAGTCTACTTGTCCTATCATCGCAGATCATCTAAGCATTATGCGGATTATCGGTAATTTAATGAAAAATGCAATTTATTACGGAAAGGATGGGAAAACAATAGGGGTCGAACTGCTAGAAGCTGATGCAGAATACGAACTTCATATTTGGGATCAAGGCCCTGGTATTCCAAAACATGATTTACAAAACATATTTGAGCGAATGTACCGAAGCGAACAATCAAGAAACTCTTCATTTGGTGGTAGCGGTCTCGGACTTTCTATTTCTAAAGCACTCGTTGAAAAAAATGGTGGGCATATATGGGTTGAAAGTACTCCATGGAAACGAACTAATTTTAGCTTTTCTATTCCAAAACACAATACTTTTAAGAAATAGTTAAGAAATGATTAATATGCAGTTAAGCCTTCCTTTTTATGATGTAAGTACGAACTTATAGAAAGCAGGTGTCTCCTATAAATACAATTATAAAAACGACTAACCTTACTAAAGTATATGGCAATCAAAAATCAGTAGATAATTTAAATATTAATGTTCAAAAAGGGGAGATTTATGGCTTCATAGGCCGGAACGGTGCTGGTAAAACAACAACCATTCGTATGCTGCTTAGTCTTATAAAACCTACAAGTGGAACAATTGAAATATTCGGAGAGAACTTATTCCAAAATCAAAAAGATATTTTAAGCAGAATTGGTTCTATAGTTGAAGTTCCAGGATTTTATGAAAACTTAACTGCAAAAGAAAACCTATTAATTAATGCAAAGATAATTGGGGTTCACAAAAAGAATGCTATTGAAGAAGCATTAGAAATAGTAGGCTTGCAGCATGAGACAAAAAAGTTAGTGGGAAAGTATTCTTTAGGAATGAAGCAACGCTTAGGAATTGCACGCGCTCTTCTCCATTATCCTGAGCTACTCATATTAGATGAACCAACTAACGGACTAGACCCTATTGGTATTAAAGAAATGCGAAAACTTATTCATTCCTTAGCTCAAGAAAGAAATATAACAATACTCATTTCTAGTCACATATTAGCCGAGGTAGAACAGTTAGTCGATCGTATCGGAATTATTCATGAAGGAAAGTTACTAGAAGAAGTTTCTCTTGATACGCTGCGCAAAGCAAACCGTAAGTACATAGAGTTTCAAGTGAATAATGACGATAAAGCTGTGATGTTATTAGAAAATCATCTTCAAATTTTTGATTATGAGGTACATGATGAAAGAAATATTCGTATTTACTCTCATTTTGGACAACAAGGATACATAAACAGAACATTCGTTCTCAATGATATTGAAGTATTAAAAATGATGATAAGCGAAGATAGACTAGAAGATTATTTCACCAAACTAGTTGGAGGTGGAACAATTGGTTAATCTACTCTATACAGAACTCTTAAAACTAAAACGCTCTAATATGTTTTTAATTAGCATTATTGGTGCTGGTGTCGCACCTTTCTTAGTTGTAGTAGCCTCTTATATACATATAAAAACAAAACAGCCAACTCCAACTATTTGGTTCCATCAATTATTCACTGACGTTAACTTATATACTACTTTAGTTATAGGATTCCCCTTATATGGAGTAGTGGTTGCTTATTTGCTTACCCGCGAATATGCAGAAGATACACTGAAAAATTTACTAACTATCCCCGTGTCGCGCATTAGCTTTATTATAAGTAAATTCATCATTCTCTTTCTTTGGATTATGATGCTAACTTTAGTCGCTTGGGCACTTACTTTAATATTAGGGCTATTGGGGAACTTCCCTGGTTTTAACATTGCTTTACTTTTAGGTTCTTTCCTAGAATTTTTAATATGTGGTGGACTTCTCTTTCTATTGTCTTCACCTATTGTGCTACTAACTCTTGTAATGAAGAGCTATGTACCGCCCATTATATTAACAGTCATTATTACAATGACTAATCTTATGCTCGTAAACTCCAAGCATAAAGATTTATTTCCGTGGACCGCTACTCTAGATATCGCAAATAACGAATTACAACCGACATATCCACCAGAGTATTCTTATATCATCATCGCAGTAACGACAATTTCCGGGTTTATTGCAACACTATTCTATTTTAAAAAAGTAGACATTCATTAATTTATAGGAGTGAAACTATGAGCGATATCATTATTGCCTTCATACTCGGTATTGTAGAAGGATTAGCTGAATTTTTACCTATATCCTCTACTGGCCATCTTATATTAGTCGGGCATTTATTAGGCTTTGAAGGAGAAAGAGCAAAAACGTTTGAAATTGTTATTCAGCTAGGCGCAATTTTAGCTATTGCAATTTTATATCATAAACGTCTCGTTTCTTTATGTAATATTAAGCCTCTTCTACAGAAAGAAAAAAAATTCAACGCATTCCATGTATTTCTTGGCGTATTTCCAGCAGTGGTTGCTGGTTTGCTACTACATGATATTATTAAAACATACTTATTCCAGCCATACACTGTTGTAATTGGACTTGTAGCAGGGGCAATTCTTATGATCTTTGCAGAAGAAAAAAAGAAAGAGGCAGTAGCCTATTCACTGGACGATTTAACATACAGCCAAGCTTTAACAATCGGATTATTTCAATGCTTAGCAGTATACCCTGGCTTCTCTAGAGCTGGCTCTACTATCTCTGGAGGTCTATTAGCAAAAGTAAATTATAAGACTGCATCTGAATTCTCTTTTCTAATAGCTCTTCCTGTAATGATTGGGGCTACAGGCTTAGACTTACTAAAAAGCTGGAAGTATTTAAGTGTCGATGACATCCCTATGTTTGCGGTAGGATTCATTACCTCTTTTATAGTAGCGATGCTAGCGGTAGTAACTTTTCTAAAGCTTTTAGAGAAAATAGGTTTAAAACCTTTTGCATACTATCGTATTTTGTTGGCTATCTTATTTACGCTTTTCGTATTGCTATAGATTCATATAAGTCACATATTATTAAACTGATATTCAATTTAGAATATCGGTTTTTTTATCTATTTCAACTCTAGTATTACTCACTTCAATATGGCATAGTGATAATAAACTACCATTCATAATCTGAACGTTCTTTAAGTAACTATATCCTTTATCATAAAATACAATTGGAAAATTAAAGATCCCATATATGTACAGAACATATTTACGAACCATATTCACTCCACATAGTATCTTTTTAATTTGCAACATACTAATACAAATTAAAAATGAGTACAAAGGCATAACAAATAAGTAAATTTCCTAGGAATTATAAAGAGACTACATATTAATTAGAGTGAGGTGACGATAAAAATGAATCAATTAGCACAGACATATTGGGATACTTATTGGGGAAATAACAAAAAAACAGAATCTGTTACAGCTTGGCAATTTGGGGATTCCCCTAATTATCTTGCACAGCTAGTAATTGACGGTATTAAAACCGCTACATGCTCCGGTCACATTTTTTATGAATTAGAAAATGAACCGCTACCGACTGCTAATGATTATAGTATTATACTCAATAGTAATGATGAACCTGTAGCTATTATTAAGACAATAGAAGTAACTGTAACACCAATGAATGAAGTAAGCGAAGAATTCGCTATCGCTGAAGGCGAAGGAGATCGTACTTATAATTACTGGAGAGACACCCATGTTCTTTTTTTACAAAGGAACTAAATGAGCTTGGCCTTAATTTCTCTGAAGATATGTTACTCGTCTGTGAGCGTTTTGAACTTGTTGATGTGAACAATAAAGTGAAATTTACCAGCCATTCTTATTTTTATAAAACACAAAAAAGACGAGTCATTCTGACTCGTCTTAAAGTTGCTTGGCGACGTCCTACTCTCACAGGGACAAGGTCCCAACTACCATCGGCGCTAGAGAGCTTAACTTCCGTGTTCGGTATGGGAACGGGTGTGACCTCTCTGCCATCATCACCAAACTATGAAGGCATATTCCTTCAAAACTAGA
>NZ_QNUB01000061.1:0-6231 GCF_008042345.1 Bacillus sp. AR8-1 | reverse complement strand
TTCTTTTTTCTGCCGAAGATGCTTTATAATATTTTTTATTTTCCGCTTTATTTATTACCGTATAATGTTTTTTATCTTTCTTTTGTATAAGTTCACTTAACTGTTTAATTGTAGAATTTTCAAGCAGTTCCTTGATCCTTACTTCTACACCCAACCCTTTTCTAATGTGAGAGGTTGTAAAAGCTGCCTTCAAAGAATGCCCTCCTAAATCAAAGAAATCTTCATTTATACCTATCCGCTCTCTCCCCAATACAGTTTCCCATATAGTGACAAGCTTTTCTTCTATATCATTTCTTGGACCCTTATATTGTGTGTCCGTAACATAGCTTAGATCAGGATCAGGCAATGCTTTTCTATCTATTTTCCCATTAGGTGTTATTGGCAATTCATCAATTTTTATGATGAAACTTGGAATCATATAACCTGGAAGTAATTGAGCTAGTTCTTCCTTCAAAGTATTAACAAGTACTTTTTTCTCAGTAGTCACATACGCACAAAGATATTTACTCTCATTTCCATCCATTTTATCTACAACAATAGCTTCTTTTATTCCTTCTAATTTCAATAGATGACTTTCTATTTCCCCTGTCTCAACCCTAAAACCTCTTATCTTAACCTGATTATCAATTCTTCCTAAATACTCAATATGACCATCAGGTAACCATCTACCAAGATCACCTGTTTTATACATTTTTGTTCCTTTATCAAAAGGATTATCTATAAATTTCTCATTGGTTAAGTTGTGATTATTAAAATAACCCTTGGCTACTCCCATTCCACTGACGCATATTTCTCCCACTACACCAATTGGAACAATATCATTTGATGAGTTAACAATATAAATTTTCGTATTATTTATCGGCTTTCCAATTTTATTATATGATTCACAATACTGAATTTGAGCCAAATCAATATAATGTGCAATACATCCTATTGTACTTTCAGTCGGACCATAATGATTGATAAATGTGATCCATTGACACTCTTCAGCTATCTTTTTGACATTGCTAATGTTTATACTTTCTCCACCTAATATAATGACCTTTAAATCAATACATGACTTAAGAATATGAGAATGATCCATTAATGTTGAAAACAGAGTAGGTGTCATTTTTAAATAACTTATTTTTTTCATTTCTATATATTTAATTAAAGATAGAGAATCAAGATATACATCTTTATCGATTATATGAAGTTGTCCCCCACACATTAAAACTGGAAAAATACTGGTATAACACAAGTCAAAACTATACTTTGAAGTCACTAAAGATCGACTTGCAGAGTCTAATTTGAGTTGTTCACAAGCCCATAGCACATAATTGATTAATGATTTATTTTTTATACTAACTCCTTTAGGGACACCCGAAGTTCCAGAAGTATATATAACATATACTTCTGCCTCCAAATCATAATGTGTTTCTAAATTTGTAGAATCTTGCTCAGCGTATAATGACTCATCTGTAACATCTAGATATTCAATATAAGCGTCCTCATCTTCAAACAAATTCGAATTTGAGATTACTATACTCGCTTGACTATCTTTTAGAATATGTTTTATTCTGCTCTTTGGAATTTCATTATCAATAGGTAAAAAAGCACTCCCTGTCTTTAGAATCCCAAGCATTCCAATTATCAAATATTCAGACGGCTCTACCATCAGAGCAATAATACTATTCTTTCCTACCCCTTTTTCAATTAACATCCTCGCTAATTTATTTGCCTTTTCATTTAACTCCTTATATGTAAGCTCTTTTTTTTCAAACACTAAAGCTACATCGTCCGGTGTTTTTTCCACCTGCTCTTGAAAGAGTTCTTGTATACTTTTATTCACAGGATAATGAGGTGTTTTCTTATTAAATTCATTCAATACCTTATTTTTCTCCTCCTCATTTACTACACTTATTTCTCCCAATTTACGCACAGGATCATTTGCTACTTGAAGCAACGTATGACATAGATTCCTTCCCACGAAATTTACTATTTCTTCATTATAAACATAATTGTTATACGTAATTTCAATTGTGATTTTTTCTCCAGGTATGATCACTATTCCAAAATCATAATTTGTTTGTTCAAAGACTTCCATATCTGTCACTTGTAACTCAGCATGACTTTTATTATTAAAATTCTTTAAACTTTCATCCATTGGATAATTTTCATAAACCAATATATGATTGATTAACTTCCCCTTCATCTTTGTCAAAGCTTGTATATCCGCTAAAGAACTATACCCATATGATGTATTTGCTTTAATAACATCATTATTAATTTGCTTTGCCAATGTAATAAACTTTGTATCATTTTCCCCTCTAACTCTTAGAGGAATAGCATTTATAAATAATCCTACCATTCTTTCTACGCCTTCAACTTTACACTGTCTTCCAGAAATGACGGCTCCAAATACAACATCGTTTACATTGTTATACTTCTGTAAAACAACTCCCCATGCGGTTTGAATAAGCGCGCTCAAGGTGATATGATTATTTTCAGATACAGTTTTTAGCGTGGATGTTAACCTTTCATTAACGATAAAGGTTTCCTTTCTATTTTTGAAACCATCTTCTTTAGTTGAATCTTGGAATTTCAACTTCTTGCTCATATTCATTAAGATAATCCCTCCAATAGTCTAATGCTGAACCTGTATCCTGATTATCCAGCCATTCTAAGTAGTTGCTATACGGTTCAGTTTGATTAAGTTTTACTTTTTCACCTCGACATAATGATTTATAAATATGTATTATGTCATTCATCAATAAACTCATACACCAACCATCCATAATAATATGATGAAAACTGAACAACAGTTTGTATTTGTCACCATCTGTTTTAATAACAAATATCCTTATTAAACAGTCATCTGTTAAGTCAAACCTATTATTTCTGTCTTTACGTTTTAAATATTCTATATATTCCTCTTTATGCACCCCTTTAAATTTACTTATATCCTCATAATGTATCGTTACTTTTCTCTCTCTTAATACTATTTGCTTAAACATACTTATATCCTCATAGAAAAACGCGGTCCTTAATATCTCATATTTTTCTATAAGCATATTAAATGCTGTATTTAATTTTTGAATATCAAGTTTTCCTTCCAAAGAAAAAGTAATCTGTTCAAAATACGCCTGTGAATAAGGATCAAGTAATGAATGATACAGCATTCCATTTTGCATAGGTGTAAGAGAGTGTATTTTCTCAATTTCTTTTCCACTAAATAATATTTTATTTAAATCCTCAATGGATAACTCTTTATCCCCATAATCGGACGGCGTTTTTTCTGGATATTCCTTATTTTCACAATGTTCTATAATACCAACTAATTTATTTATATATAATTCTGTTAACTTTTCAATTGTTTCATCTTTAAATTCTTTAGTACTATAGTTAAATTCTAACTTTAATTGACCGTTAATAACCAATCCATTAATTTCGATTGGGTTCAATTTTTTGTTAGATAAAGAAACACTCGTACCACTTGATAACTCTGAATAACAAAAGATTTCTTGATTATGTTGAGTAAATTCTCCAAGGTAGTTAAATCCAATCTCTGGTTTTAATTTAAAGTGAATATTCTTCTTGTTTCCCGGAGCAGTCAAATACTTCAGTATTCCATATCCAACTCCCTTATTGGGTATTCTTCTCAAATGCTCTTTTGTCTTTTTTATACAGTATGAAATATCTTCACTGTGCTTCATATCTAAAATTACTGGATATAACGATGTAAACCAACCTATCGTTCTATCTATCGAAACATCCTTTAAAAGGTTCTCTCTTCCATGACCCTCAAGGCTAATTAAAATTTTATTATTACCAGACCATGCCTCTATTGCCATTGCCAATGAACAAAGTAAAAGGTCATTTATTTGAGTATGATAAGCCGCATTTGCCTTCCTTAACAGCTTTTCTGTTAATTCTTTGGTAATATTAATCGTAATAGTTTTACTTTCTCCAAAAGTACTTTCACTTTTATTAAAATCCCTTGGAATTTCAGCAACTTCTGTTTTTTCCACATCAATCCAATAATCGAGTTCCTTCTTGATTTTTTCACCATTTGCAAACTCCACCAATTTTCGAGTCCACTCTTTGTAAGATGTGGTTTTTTTTGGCATAATAACTTCCTTAGCATTTTCCATAAACCTATAAGTTTGCTCTAGATCCTCAAGAAGAATCCTCCAAGATACTCCATCAATAATCATATGATGAACAGATATGAATAAATAATCACCATCGATTGTTTTGAATAAGCCTAACTTTATTAAAACTCCACTTTCAAGATCCATTCCTTGTTGGATTTGATTAACCAACATATCAATAGTATTTATATAGTCCTTATCAGAATTTAGATCATAAGTATCTAATGTAAAAGCATCTTTAATAGCTTCTAATCCTCTATTCTCTTGTCCCATTACACCTTTTTCTTTTACATATATCATTCTAAAAACATCATGATGTTTAATAATATTCTCGAATGTTTTTATCAATATTTTTTCGTTAATGCCTTCTTTAATATGAAACATGAATGCTTGATTAAAATGATTTACATGTGAAAAGTCATTTTCAAAAAACCAATTTTGTATTGGAGATAGTTCTGCTTTTCCTTCAACTGGTCCCTGATTTATTTCGCTATTGTATTTTTTTACATATTTACTAACTTCCTTAATTTTTGGATGTTGTAGTATATCTTGCACTTCAAGACTCAGATTATACTTTTGAAGCCTTGATACAATCAAAATAGCCTTGATTGAATCGCCACCTAATTCGTAATAATTATCAGAAATTCCAACATGTTCAATTTGAAGAACCTCGGTCCAAACTCTTACTAAAACCTCCTCAACATCGGTTCGTGGCGCTTCATAATTTACATCCGACTGTTTAATTTCTTTTATTTTAGTAAGTGCTTCCCTATCTATTTTTCCATTTGGAGTTAGGGGTAACTGGTCAATTTGAATGATAAAGCTAGGAATCATGTAGGCTGGTAGTATTTGAGTCAACTTTTCTCTCAGAGAAGCAGCAAAAACCTTTCTTTCCGCAGTCACATACGCACAAAGATATTTTTCACCGTTCTCATTACTTTTATCTACAATAACAGCTTCTTTTATTCCTTCCAATTTTAATAACTGGTACTCTATCTCTCCTATTTCAATTCTATAACCCCTTATTTTGACCTGGTTATCTATTCTTCCTAAATACTCTATATTTCCATCGGGCATCCATCTTGCTAAATCCCCCGTTCTATACATTTTTGTTCTAGGCTCAAAAGGATTATCTATAAATTTCTCGCTGGTCAATTCTTCTTTATTTAAGTATCCTCTTGCCAAGCTACCTCCCGAAATGCACAATTCTCCTGATACTCCTATCGGGAGCAGCTCATTATTCTTACCAACTATATATGCTTTTAAATTTCTAATTGGTTTACCAATTGGCACTGTATATAATTCCGCTATATTATCCTCATATTTCCACATAGTAGAGCAAATTGTCGTTTCGGTTGGTCCGTATGCATTTATATATTCTATTTTATTAGCAATCTCTCCCAATAATTTTTTGTTTATTTGTGAACCTGCCGTCACTAATAATCTCAGTGTTTTAATTTTATCTATATTTATATTATTTACATACACTGGCGGTAAAGTTGCTACAGTTATTTTTTGATAATTTATATATTCTTCAAAATGGATATAATTATTAATCACTTCATCTGACAAAATATGTAGTTCAGCTCCATTTAACAAAGCCATACTTATTTCCCACACCGATGCATCAAATGAAACGCTTGCAAATTGGACAATTTTATCATCTTCTTTTATTTGCATATCATTTTCAAACATACTCTTTAAATTGCCTACTCCAAAATGATTAACTAATACTCCTTTTGGTCTTCCCGTAGTTCCAGAAGTGTAAATTACATAAGCTAGATTATCTTCTCTATTCACTAACCCTAAATTTCGTTGTTCCTCAACGTACAGGCTACTATTATCTAAATTAATAATGCTCCCATCAAAATCGATTTCATTCATTCGTCTATTTTGTACTAAAAGAATCTCCGAACCACTATCTTCCAGCATATAGTTAATTCTTCTATTAGGATATTGGGGATCTATCGGAAGAAATGCTCCTCCAGCCTTTAGGATTGCCATTAACCCTATAATCATTTCTATAGATTTTTCTGCTAAAATCCCTACAATGGACTCTTTTTTTACACCATTCTTTATTAATACTCTAGCTAAACTA
>NZ_QNUB01000060.1:10663-34578 GCF_008042345.1 Bacillus sp. AR8-1 | reverse complement strand
AACAATTGGGGTGCACTTCATTAAGGAAGGATGGCTTTTTTCTATACTATATAAATGAGTTGTCGGTAAGTCGATATAAATTGCATTTATTAATAACTACATCATGATCAAACAAGTACTACTGTGCCTGAACAGAACCAATCTCGTCTTGCTCTTCTGGTTTCACAAGTGCGTAACGTTCCCACGCCCTGCTTTTCCAGCGGAAGAACATAATAATGGCACGCGTCCATTCGTCGATGGCGATCGCTAGCCAAATACCAACGAGCCCCATATCTAAATGAAAGGCGAAAAAGTAACCTAGTGGTAAACTCATTAACACCATAGAGAATGCACCGATTAAAACAGGATATTTTGCATCACCAGCTGCACGAAGCGAATTAATGATGACGATATTCATCGTACGTCCCGTTTCAAGTAGTACACTTAGTAAAAGAACACTTGCGCCTAACCCGATAATGTGCGGATTATCTGTAAACAGTCCCATTAATTGTGTACGGAATGTAATAACGAGAGCGACCATACATAGAGTTACACCAATCGCCCATTTTACACTTTTCCATAAGCGTTCGTATGCTTCATCCTTTTCGCCACCACCAACAAGGCGGCCAATAATAATGGCTGTTCCCATACCAATCGCAATTGCAAATAAATAAGTGAACATGGAAATGTTAGTAGCGTATTGTCTAGCAGCTAATGATTCCGTTCCTAAGTACGTTGCGTAATAAAGGAAGACGATTTGACAAGCTTGATACATCACTTGTTCAAATGCAGATGGAATACCGATTTTTAAAATTTTCCCAATGTATTCTTTGGATAAAGTGAAGTAATATTGTAATTTCACGCGATATTCCATAACGCGGTATAGTAACCAGAAGAAAACAATAAGTGCGATCAATCGACTGATAGCGGAAGAAATTGCAGCTCCTTGTACACCGAGCTCAGGGAAACCAAATTTCCCGAAAATGAGTACGTAGTTTCCAGCGATATGAATAATATTCATTCCGAGTGAAATAAACATCGCTTGCTTTGTAAAACCGTGTACACGGATAATTGCGGCTAATGAGTTAATAATAGCTTGCAGGAAGATAGCCCCTCCGACGATAGATAAGTAGTTTTGTGCATACGTTAGTACATCGCCTTGTAAGTTCATTGCGAGCATCATATGTTTCGAAAATAAAAGAAAACCAGCGCTTATAACGAGCCCGACTATTAAATTTAATGTGACGGCTAATGCTGATATTTTAGATGCCTCCATAAAGCGTTTGGAACCGAGGTATTGAGATACAACGATAGCAGCGCCGTTCCCGATGACTTCTAATACCAAAATCGCGATATGAAGATATTGATTCGCTGCACCAACCCCAGATACAGCATCGTCTGATAATGCACTTAACATGAAAGTATCAGCGATCCCCATCAACATAAAAAGAAAAACTTCTAGAAAAATAGGCCATGTTAATAAGAATAAACTTAATTTTTCTGCCGGCCCATTTTTTGCCTGAATTGCTGTCATGTCCGTCCCCTCTTTACCGATATCTATTTTTAGCAAAATGTATCGTAACATACTTTCTTATCCTTTGCACTCATTTTAGCCTACATATTTTTAATATGAAGGGCTTGCTATTTTATGTTAAAAAGGGTGGGATAATTATACATAAAGTATTATGAAATATAAAATTTGTTTTTATTTGATAATTTAGAAAAATATAAAAATAATTATTTTCGGCACTTTAGTAAGGATAATTAGCAGTATAAAACGTTTACAAACATATATTTTTTAACAGAAAATTTTAATGAAATAGAAATATAAATATACAAGAAATATATTTGTGTGTATAATATGAATTGTTAGAACATATATATATTTCTTTCTGTTTGAAAATGAAAGGGCTAACATTTTTTTGGAGGGTGGAAGTATGAAAAAAAAGATACCAGTTTTTGTAGTATCAACAGTAGCAATGAGCATGATGTTAGGGGCATGTAGCTATCAAAAAGATGAACCGCAAGCAAACGCAAAAGGGGATAGCGGGAAAAGCGATGCGAAGCAAGTTCTTAATTTAATTGAAACACAAGAAATTCCAACGATGGACCCAGCATTATCAGCTGACGCAGTTTCTTCAAAAGTAATGAACAACACGATGGAAGGTCTATACCGCCTTGGAAAAGATGATAAGTTAGTTCCAGGTGTAGCAAAAGAATTTAAAAAGTCAGAAGACGGTAAAAAATATACATTTAAATTACGTGAAGACGCGAAATGGTCAAACGGTGAGCCTTTAACAGCGAAAGATTTTGTATACGCATGGCAAAGAGCGATCAATCCAGACACAGCTGCGAAATCAGCATACATTATGTATGATATAAAAAATGCAGAGAAAATTAATAAAAAAGAGATGCGTCCTGATCAATTAGGTGTAAAAGCAATTGATGATTACACATTAGAAGTAGAATTAGACAATTCTATTCCATATCTTGTAGATTTAATGGTATATCCAATCTTTTATCCTGTGAATGAGAAATTTGTGAAAGAGCAAGGTGCGAAGTTTGGTTTAGAAGCAAATACAACACTTTATAACGGACCGTTTACATTAAGCGATTGGCAGCATGAACGCAGTTTTAAAATGACAAAGAGCTCATCATATTGGGACAATAAAGAAGTGAAGCTTGAAGAAGTAAACTTTAATATTGTAAAAGATACATCTACGCCAATTAACTTATATGAAACAAATGCAATCGATCGAGCGACGTTATTAGCAGAGTTCATCGATAAATATAAAGGAAAACCAGATTTCAAAACAGTAGAAGAGACATCTGTATTTTTCCTACGCTTAAATCAAAAAGATCCAGCTTTAGCAAATAAAAATATTCGTAAAGCAATTTCACTTGCTTTTGATCGTAAGCCGTTCGTTGATACATTATTAAATAACGGTTCTAAGGCAGCGACAGGATTAATTCCTGATAACTTCATTAAAGGACCAGATAAAAAAGATTTCCGTGCTGTAAACGGGGATATTGTAAAACCAAACGTGAAAGAAGCGAAGAAATATTGGGAAGCTGGCAAAAAAGAACTTGGTAAAAATGAAATCGAATTAGAATTATTAAATGAAGATGTAGAGTTATCTAAGAAAACTGGTGAATATTTAAAAGGTGAATTAGAAAAAAATTTACCAGGTTTAACAGTGAAAATTAAACAACAACCATTCGCACAAAAACTAAAATTAGAAGATGCGGGTGATTATGTCATGTCATTCTCTGGATGGGGGGCAGACTTCCCAGATCCGATTACATATCTTGATATGTTTGTAACAGATGGGTCACAAAATAAGATGAAGTACTCTAATCCGAAATACGATGAAATCATTATGAAAGCGAAAAAAGATGGAAGCGATGTAAATGCTCGCTGGAAAAACTTACTTGAGGCAGAAAAAATGTTACTTGATGACGCTGCGATTGTTCCAGTATACCAACGTGGTAGAGCATACTTACAAAGAGAAACAATTAAAGATATGTACAACCATAAATATGGCCCCGATGTGAGCTTCAAATGGGCATCCCTAGGAAAATAAAAAAAGCAGGCTAACCACCTGCTTTTTTTAATACGTTCGTTTCTTATAAATGCCTTTTCCGCCAACTTGATTCCAGCCGGATTGCACATCCAAACTTTTGTTAACAAACTTCATTTTTTCTTTTCCACCAAAGAGCTTTTCGCCGATGCTATTTGTAATGACACCGATTAATGCTGTTATTCCGATGATGAGGGTAGCAACCGTAATAAAATCAATAAAAAACGCAATCATTTGAAAACTCCCCCTTTGCCTGTCTGTATGTTTATTGTATGAGATAAAAAATGAAAAAGAAAGAAATGTCAGAAAAATATTTAATTTACTTTAGAAATCTTGTAGACAGGAGAGAGAATGTTTGTTAGAATAAGAACAAATGTTCCTTTTTATTCTCATTTGTATAGTCTTACATTTCTTAATTGATTTATCAGGAAAAAGTAAGAAAACGTTCTCTTTTTCATAGGGAAGATTATAGATAAATAACTATATATTATATGAAGAATCTAGAGGAAGTGAGTACTAAAAGGGTTGAAAGTTATTGTTCAAGTACAGCTAAATTGAGCGTAATCATGTTACATAGCAGTGGAATACACGGAAGAGTTTTCTCAACTAGCAGGAAATTTACTGTATATTTCTTGCAAAATCTATTGTATAATGATTATAGAAGTTACTTATTAAAAGTAATTGTTGTTTATTATAAGTTGTTGCTTACATGAAATGCGATTTTTGTACTTTTCAATAAGACAAGTTATCGCGAAAAATTGCTTAAGTTAGAAATTAAAACTGTATGTAGTACAGAATTTGTACTCTTTAAGGAGAGTGAGCTTTGTATGGTAACATTATATAGTTCTCCAAGCTGTACGTCTTGTAGAAAGGCGAAATTATGGCTAGAGGAAAATCATATTCCCTATACAGAACGTAATATTTTCTCAGATCCATTAACGATTGAGGAAATTAAAGAGATTTTACGTATGACAGAAAGCGGAACGGATGAGATTATTTCTACTCGTTCGAAAGTTTTCCAAGAATTGAATGTAAACTTAGAATCTTTACCACTTCAAGATTTATATAAGATGATTCGTGACTATCCGGGGATTTTACGTCGTCCAATTATGATTGACGAGAAACGCCTTCAAGTTGGTTACAATGAAGACGAAATTCGCCGTTTCTTACCACGTACAGTAAGAACGTTCCAATTACGTGAAGCACAACGTCTTGTAAATTAATTATAATAATATGAAAACCTTCTACCTATTATATAGTAGAAGGTTTTTTTTAATGTTTCACATTGCGTAATCGAACTTGTTTTACGATAAAGCCGATGCATAAAATAGTGAAAATGAACAAATAAGGAATGCTTGCAGTGAAACTTGGGTTGTTATGAAAAAAGGTTGCAAGTCTGTCTTCATGTGTAACCATTTTCCCTGCAGTATAGGCAAGAATTGCTGCACCGCAATAAATGAGGAATGGAAATCGTTCCATAAGTATTAAAATAAGTTTACTTCCCCAAATAATAATAGGGATAGAAATGAGTAAGCCGATTATGACGAGTAAAAATCTCCCGTGAGCTGCACCTGCAATGGCAATAACATTATCAAACCCCATAACGAGATCCGCGAAAACAATTGTCCGCACTGCTTGAAATAAAGTTGTTTTTCCTTGAATGGCAGAAAGGTCGTTGCTATCATCAGTTAATAAATTGACTGCAATTAATGTAAGTAAAACCCCGCCAATCAATTGTAGGAATGGAATGTCGAGTAAATAGACAGCTAGTATAGTAAGGATAATTCTTAGTACGATTGCTAAAAGAGTACCGATCAAAATAGCTTTATTTCGTTTCGATTCAGGTAAATTTCGGCTAGCTAGTGCGATGACGATTGCATTGTCACCACCTAATACAACATCGATACCGACAATCATTAGTACGGATGTTAAAAACTCTAAGTCCATTCGTCTGCCTCCATTTATGATGTTTTAATAAGCGAACTGTATGTATGTGATGCAGAAAGTTGTTGTTAAATAATCTCTTTCAATAGAAGTTTCACTTTATTACAGTGTACGGGGGAATGTGGAAATGTATGTCCAAATTTTTTGTAAGTAAGAAATCGCTATAATAATATATTTATGTAGTTAATCGAGTAAAGATAGGCATATAACTATTTTTGTAAAATAAATCGATTTTATTTCCATTCTGGAGAATCTTATCATAAAATGAGAGTACAAGAATCTATTGATTTGTCATATGAGTGGGGAATCCCTTCATAACAATTCTAAGCAGGAAGGGAGAGTTGTATTTTGGATATTGAAAGAATTAATGATCATACGATGAAATTTTTTATTACGTACATTGATATAGAGGATAGAGGATTTAATCGTGAAGAAATTTGGTATGATCGCGAACGAAGTGAAGAGCTCTTTTGGGAGATGATGGACGAAGCTCGTGATCATGACGATTTCTTTATTGATGGGCCGTTATGGATTCAAGTGCAAGCAGTCGATAAAGGGATTGAAGTACTTGTCACGAAAGCAGAGCTTTCAAAGGACGGACAAAAGCTGGAACTACCGATAGGGGTAGACAAAATTATAGATATTCCTCTAGATGAAGGCATCGAATCATTATTCCAACAAGAGTTAGTCGAAGAGGTAGAAGAACAAACAGGAACAAACTTTAATGAAGATGGTACGTTTGGCTTTTTAATTAAATTTAATGATTTTGAAGATGTCATTTCATTAAGTCATCGTCTTATCTTTGAAGATATAAAAGATGAGCTGTATTCATTTGAGGACCGCTATTATGTATATGTGGAATTCGATGAAGTGCTACATGATGAAGAAGAAATCGATCGTATTTTAAGTATTGTTTTAGAATATGGGGAAGAATCAACTTTAACAATTCATCGTGTAAGTGAGTATGGAAAACAAATTGTGAAAGAGCATGCGCTTGAAACGATTCGCAATAATTTTCCTGCTAAAACGTAGGCCGATTTCTGTAGTATGAAATCGGCTTTTTATATGAAGAATAGGAAAGCTTTCTTAGTTAGGAGGTAAGAGATGAAAAATACGTTAAAGCTGATTTTCTTTATCCTGCTATTGTTCGCATTATTTGTTTCGTTACGTATGTTTATTGATGTAGCATTTTATTCAGATGTGATTGGGATAAAAGATGTTTCGATTTTAGGTATTATTAGTATTTTATTTACAGTATCTGCGTTTTTAATTGGTTGCGTTATTTTCTTAGAAAATCGCCATCCATCTAAAACACTTACATGGTTAATTGTGTTAGGGATTTTTCCGGTATTTGGCTTCTTTGCTTATTTATTATTTGGACAAAATTTTCGGAGAAAAAGAATGTTTCAAAAGAAGGCGTTACTTGATGAACAGGCGTTTTTACAATATAAAGGGCATGAAGATTACGAAGAACGAATTTTACGCAATCATAAGCATCAAGAATTGTTATTTCGTTTAGCGGATCGATTAGGTGCTTTAAATATTTCATTTCAAACTGAAACGAGGACATTAACAAATGGAGATGAAACGTTTCAGGCCATTTTAAATGGGTTAAAACGAGCGAAACATCACATTCATATGGAATATTACATTGTGCGTGATGATAAATTAGGAACAGAAATTAAAGATATTTTAATACAAAAATCAAAAGAGGGCGTTGTTGTTCGCTTTTTATATGATGCGGTTGGAAGTTTTAAGTTATCGAAATCGTATATTGAAGAATTAAACGATGCAGGTGTAGAAATGATTCCGTTCTTTCCTGTGCGCTTTCCGATTTTAAACGATAAGATTAATTATCGAAATCATAGGAAAATTGTTGTGATTGATGGGAACGAAGGGTTTGTAGGCGGATTAAATATCGGTGATGAGTATTTAGGAAAAAGTAAATATTTTGGCTTTTGGCGAGACACGCATTTGTATTTACGTGGTGAAGCGGTTCAAAGTTTACAGCTTATTTTCCTTCAAGATTGGTTTTATATGACTGGAGAGGCTGTGCTAGCTCCGGAATATTTACAAGCAAAAGCAGTTGAGGGTGATCATTGGGGAGGAGTACAGCTAGTCGCAGGCGGCCCCGATAATAAGTGGGAAACGATTAAGCATTTATATTTCGCAATGATCGCTTCTGCTCGGAAATCTATTTGGATTGCAACGCCGTATTTTATTCCGGATGATGATATTTTATCCGCATTAAAGGTTGCTGCACTTGCTGGTATTGATGTTCGTTTATTAATGCCGAGTAAACCTGATAAGCGTACTGTCTTTTACGCATCGAGATCGTACTTCCCGGAGCTTTTAGACGCAGGAGTAAAGATATATGAATACGAAAAAGGCTTTCTTCATAGTAAAATTGTCATCGTTGATTCTGATTTAGCTTCAATTGGGACAGCTAATATGGATATGAGAAGTTTTCATTTGAATTTTGAAGTAAATGCCTTTTTATATGATACAGATAGCATTAAAAGACTTGTTCAAGACTTTAAAGACGATTTAGAAGAATCTAGTGAAATTCACGTCGATCGTTTTCATAAAAGGCGTCTGCATAGACGAATTGTTGAATCAACGTACCGGTTATTATCGCCATTATTATAAAAAGAGATGTCCGAAATTGGGACATCTCTTTTTTAAAAGGAATTTGTAATAAATTGTAGAATATAAGGAGCTGAAAGGGTGTGATTCCGATATTTATAGCTAAAAGAGAAAACGGAGAAAAAATTCATTTACTCTATAATTGTAATGAAGAGCTTTTGCGCCGTATGCGCCAACAGGAACGATTCTTTTGTGTAGCTTGTGGAAAGGAAGTGCAAATGAAATTAGGGAAACAAAAAAGTTGGCATTTTGCTCATAAAAAAGTGGATTCATGTCTTGCCTTTTATGAAGCGGAATCAACGTATCATATGCACGGTAAAGAATTGTTATATAGATGGTTCAAACGTCAAAACTTTCAGGTGGATATTGAGTACTACCTTCCGGAAATTAAGCAACGACCAGATATTTTTGTAGAGAGGGCGGGCAGAAAAATTGCAATTGAATACCAATGTGCAAACCTTGCTATAGAGCAGCTGTACAAAAGAACCTATTCATATTGGCGAGCTGGTATACAGGTCATTTGGATCGTTGGTGGAAATCAATTGAAAAAGCAATCGGCATATTGGATGAAATTCTCCTCACTTATGGCTTTCTCCTTACAATCTTATCCTCAACCATTTCTTATTTTCTTCTGTTCGAAAGAAAAATCATTTATGAAATGTGCATTTATCACTTCATTTTCTACAAGCGTCTCTTTCTCACATATTATATATTTACCAATTGAAACGACTACTTTTGAAATGCTTTTTTCTCCTGTTCCTTTCAAAAAGGAAATATTAGAACGAGAATGGAAGAAGCGAAAGGATTATTTTCGGCAAAACGCTCTGCCTATTTGGAATTATAACTATAAGTCATTATTACGCCTCTTATATCAATTTAAATGTACCCCAGCGAGCTTTCCTTCTGAAATTGGTGTTCCACTCCCTTCTGGATTTGCTTTTCAAACAAACACATTTATATGGCAAGCTTTTCTATATATGAAGTGTATAGGGGGGCTTGCAGTAGGAGAGTGTATTTCTCTTCAATATGTGTGTAGTTATGTAAAAAGGTATACGAAAAGGCGGATACTTCCGTACTTTTCACAGCACACATGGAAAGTGGCAGTTACTGAATATATGACATTTTTATGCTATATAGGTATATTGCATAAAGTGGGAAGTTATACGTACCGAAAAATAAGGGATGCCGTGATGTTAAAAACAGAGGAGGAAATTATGAAACATGATGAGATTTGCTTAATACATGCGCTATCTTTATTTGAGGCAAATTTTAACATGAGAGGAGGAAAAGGGGATATAATAAAGAATGATTGTGAAGGAATTACATAAGAAAAAACGAATTGTACTTAAGTAGAGATATTTAAAGGAGGGCTTAAAGAATGTCTGAACAAAACAAAGCGAAAGCATTACCAGATCGCAACGAGATTGAAGAAGCAAGTACGTGGCGATTAGAAGATATTTTCCAAACGGATGCAGAATGGGAAAAAGAATTCCAGGCTATTAAAGAGCTATTACCGAAGTTAACTGAATTTAAAGGGAAACTTGGTGACTCTGCGGACAATTTACTTGAGGCATTGCAATATGAAGATGAAATTTCAATGCGATTAGGTAAGCTATATACATATGCTCATATGCGTTACGATCAAGATACAACAAACTCTGTATATCAAGCATTAAATGATCGCGCAACAAATTTATATTCACAAGTATCTAGTAGCACAGCGTATATTGTGCCTGAAATTTTATCAATTTCAGAAGATACACTGCAAACATTCTTGAAGGAAAATAGAGATTTAAGTGTATATGAACATGCATTAGAAGAAATTACACGTCAACGCCCGCACGTATTATCAGAAGCTGAGGAGGCTTTATTAGCGGAAGCATCTGAAGTAATGAGTTCATCAAGCAATACATTCGGTATGTTGAATAACGCAGATTTAAAATTCCCATCTATTAAAGGTGAAGACGGAGAAGAAATAGAAATTACACATGGTCGTTACATTCAGTTTTTAGAAAGTGATGATCCTCGTGTTCGCAAAGATGCATTTAAAGCTGTATATGAAACGTATGGGAAATTTAAAAATACATTCGCAAGTACGTTAAGTGGAGCAGTAAAACGTAATAATTTCAATGCGCGTGTTCGTAAATATGATTCTGCTCGCCAAGCTGCACTGAGCAATAATAATATTCCGGAAGCAGTATACGATCAACTCGTTGAAACGGTAAATGACAACTTACATTTATTACACCGTTACATCGATATTCGTAAGCGTGCATTAGGACTTGATGAGCTTCATATGTATGATTTATATACACCACTTGTACCAGAAGTGAAAATGAATGTGAAATACGAAGAAGCGCAAGACCTTTTATTAAAATCTTTAAACGTACTTGGTGATGAATATGTTGATATTTTGAAAGAGGCATATGAAAATCGCTGGGTAGATGTGTATGAGAATAAAGGAAAACGAAGCGGGGCATACTCATCTGGTGCATATGGAACAAATCCGTATATTTTAATGAACTGGCATGATAATGTAAATAATTTATTTACACTTGCTCATGAGTTTGGCCATTCGGTGCATAGTTACTATACAAGAAAAACACAACCGCACGTATATGGTGATTATTCCATCTTCGTAGCAGAAGTGGCATCAACTTGTAATGAAGCGCTTCTAAATGATTATTTATTAAAAACGACAGAAGATAAGAAAGAGCGTCTATATTTATTAAATCATTATTTAGAAGGATTCCGTGGTACTGTATTCCGTCAAACGATGTTTGCAGAGTTTGAACATATTATTCATAAGAAAGTACAAGAAGGACATGCTGTTACGCCAGATATGCTAACGGAAATCTACTATGATTTAAATAAGAAATATTTCGGTGACGCTTTAGTAATCGACGAAGAGATTGGTTTAGAATGGTCTCGTATTCCACACTTCTACTACAACTATTACGTATATCAATACGCAACAGGATTTAGTGCAGCGACAGCTCTATCTAAACAGATTTTAGAAGAAGGACAACCAGCAGTAGAACGTTATATTAACGAGTTCTTAAAAGCAGGAAGCTCTGATTACCCAATTGAAGTGCTGAAAAAAGCAGGAGTAGATATGGCATCTCCTGAACCAGTAAAAGAGGCACTACAAGTATTTGAAGAGAAATTAAATGAATTAGAAGCATTATTATTTGAAGAAAAGTAATGAAAAAAGACGAGGGATTGTATCCTCGTCTTTTTTTGAATAGATTAAATGTCGATATATGTCGAAAAAACAAGGTGAATTTCTTTGTTTTTCTAACTGAAAGGATAGTTTTATGGCTGATTTTTGAAATTAAAACCCTTTGAATCGTTTTTTATGATTGAAATAAGAGAGAGTGATAACGATGATTCCGAATAAAAGAGGTAAGGCAATAATTTTAGGAAAAGCTTGTAGTAGAGAGAGGATGTACAAGAAAAAAGAAATGATGACAGCTAGAAAGAGAAGAGCAATATAAGATTTTTTCATAAATAAACCCCCTAAATGACCTTTTTTATAGCTTATTCAAAAATGAAAACGTTTAGAATGTGACAAAAGTGTGAAATTCGACAAAAGGGGTTGTCATCTGACGTCGAATCTTGTAATATAATAAGCGTGAACGAATTCACATACAAACATATACCCCTTTGTTTGAACGTGAAAATTTCTCCCATCCCCTTTAATATTTTTATAAGCCGTAAAGAAGAAGACCTGGTGTTTACACCAGGTCTTTTTCTTTTGCTATCCATTTCCAATAACGTTCGCATTTTACTTCAATCATTTGTACTTTTCGTTTCAGTTGTAATTTTTTAAGCTCGCGCTCAATTTCTTGTTGCGGACAGTCATAAATAAATGCTACTTCTTTTGAAGATATAAATTGTGTTGCTTCTAGTAGCACTTCTAAAGGTGGTAATGGTTCTGGCTCAATTTCACATTTTACAAGTTCTTTCAATAATTGTACGTATACATCGTAGGAATAATTTCCAGCGATTTTAATACCTTCTTCATCTGAGTTCGCATGAAAAAAGACGAGGGAGGGTATTTCTGTAATATGCATTTCATTCGTGAATTTCAAGTCACATTGGAAAGCTTTTTTTGCACTAGCAGAATGTAGATCTTTTTTAAATTCTTCTACATCAATATTGCTATCTTTCGCACATGCAAGTAATAGTTCGCAGTCAGGGGTTGATACATTTTCAAGGAAAATGTATTCTTGGAGTTTTCGCAAAAACTTCGAACCTGCTTTTCGGCCCTGTAACTCCGCTGCCTTAATCGCCATCGAAATTAAATATGGTGTTGACGATGCTTCTTGCATATGTACCTTTCCATCACATGAAAAACCTTGTAAACTTGTTGTCTTTTCCCACACAAATCGAATATTAGCAGGTTTATTCCATTTGTGTGAGGAAGCGTTCGTTCCATCCACTTTTCCTGTTACGATATGACGAATAGAGAAGTATTTCCCGTATTCAAGCCATAGTTTAATAATAAAAGGCTCAATTTCCCAGCAATCTTTACAAAGTGGATCAATAAATAAATATGCTTCTACAGACTTATGCTCGCATGCGGAAGGAGATGGCATATTTATATGCTTTGCTTCCTGCTTATCCATTACACTTCACCTGTTTCGTTTGGAGTATTAACCATATGCTGAGCGGTTAATGCTAAACGTTCAAAAACAAACTCTCTTATATGACCATGCACTCCAGTATCATCCATTGCTTGCTCCATACATGATAGCCAAGCCTCTGCTCGTTTTGGAGTAATCTCAAACGGAAGATGGCGTGCTCTTAACATAGGATGACCATGTTCTTCAGTGTACAAATTAGGACCACCTAAATATTGTGTTAAAAATTGCTTCTGCTTCCTAGCGGTTTCTGTTAAATCTTCCGGGAAGATGGGAGATAAGTCAGGGTGTTTACTGACATAGGAATAAAATGTATCTACTAATATTGCAATGCATTGTTCACCGCCAATTGCTTCAAATGGTGTCATCGGTTGCTTGCTCATCCTTTATAAACTCCTTTTTCCATGAAATGTATATCTATTGTAGCAATGGAATGTTCGAGAGGGCAAATAAACAGCCTTCTCAAAGATTCTTTGCTTATTCTACGGATGTAAATTTTTTTAGTGAGGTATATCCACTAGCGAAACATATTCACTAGTGGAATTTTCACTTTAGCGTGCTTTGTTTTGTTTGGCAAGGAAAAAGCGTTTTACTTTGTTATTTGTATGACGAACAGGTATGTTATGTTGCGTTAATAAATGAATAAATGCAGCTTTTCCTGTTTCTTCATCTTGCACTTCAAATTCAATTTCATAATCATCGTGATTGTAATAGAAACTATGATCAAAGACAAGCGTTCCGCCTTTAAATAATGTTTCTGCTCTTTCTGTTGTTAAACTACCCATATATGTTAAAGCAGAAACAGGAATTTGTAATTTGTGTAATTGATCTACTACTGCTCCTTGAATGATTGTGTTTGTTTCCATCATCATTTTTGCTTCGTCTTCTGTTACGATTTGATGCGTTTCTAATAAACCGATTTCTGCAGGTTGTTTCAACGTTAACGTATAAGTTTCTCCTTTATGACGAATACGAAGTGCAGAGCCAGCTTCTTTTAACGAGAAGTCAGGTGTTTCAAAGTAGTGATTCACTTGTTTCGTAAATGCTTCAATAGAAAACGATTTGCATAATG
Organism: Bacillus sp. AR8-1; assembly: GCF_008042345.1. Classification (NCBI taxonomy): domain Bacteria; kingdom Bacillati; phylum Bacillota; class Bacilli; order Caryophanales; family Bacillaceae; genus Bacillus; species Bacillus sp. AR8-1. The sequence goes on along the minus strand of NZ_QNUB01000060.1, from coordinate 20,710 downwards.
TATCGAATTCTTCTTTTGTAACGATATTTTTGAATTCAATTTCAATTTCTTGTGTCATTGTATAATCTCCTTTTGAAAAATAATTCTTTACACATTATCGCTTTTTCATAAATTTGGTTCAATGTTTTATTTGTTTGCGTCCATGTTATGATACAATAATACTGTTAAGTAAGACAGGAAGTTGAGATGGAGGAGTTAGAGCATGCAAAATAAAATCCAAGTTAAGAGCGTAGAAAAGAGAGAGAATGCTCTTATTTTTTGTGCGGAAAATAGTGAAATAGAGGTAAAGGAGTTAAGTGCACGTAATCACGTACTTGTAGACTCAGACAATTTATCATTTTTATATATCTTAGAAAATGAATCATCTTTTATTTATGTAAGTATTCCGCACACATGCTGGGAAGCAATGCATGAAGCGATGAATAACGATGTGGTTATGTTCGTTAGCGTGAATGACATTGAAATGGAATTAGAAGGATTAAAAGAAGAAGTAGAATATTTAGTTGAAAATATTGAAGGTAATGCAAATTACGGAGAAGAATTAGTAACTGCTGTAGAAAAAGTATTTCTATAAGCAAATGGATTGATTTTGGTGGTGGTTGAAATGAATCGAAATTGGGAAGAATTTTTAGCACCTTACCACCAAGCGGTGGCAGAGCTGAAAGTGAAACTAAAAGGAATGCGTACTCAATTTGCAATGTTAACAGAGCATTCTCCAATTGAGTTTGTAACAGGAAGGGTAAAGTCGGTTGCAAGTATTATTGATAAAGCGGAGAAGAGAAATGTACCGCTAGACCGATTGAGAGAAGATATGCAGGATATTGCTGGGCTTAGAATGATGTGTCAATTTGTTGATGAGATTAAGCCTGTTGTAGAATATCTTCGAAAACGAAATGACTTTGAAATCGTGGAAGAACGTGATTATGTCACGCAAAAGAAAGATAGCGGTTATCGTTCTTATCATGTTGTCATTAGTTATCCTGTTCAAACGATTCAGGGTGAACAAAAAGTATTGGTAGAAATCCAAATACGCACGCTAGCAATGAACTTTTGGGCAACAATTGAGCATTCTTTAAATTATAAATATAGTGGACGTTTTCCTGAAGATATTAAAATACGCTTGCAACGTGCAGCTGAAGCGGCGTTTTTATTAGATGAAGAAATGTCTTCTATTCGTCTTGAGATTCAAGAAGCGCAAAAGGCTTTTTCAAGAAAGCAAGAAACGAAAGATTCCGAATCATAAACTAAAGGGTGTTGGGCGATGAAATTTACAATTATGTCAAAGGGAGATCAATCATCAGATACACTGGCAAGCACGATGAAAGAGTACTTGCTAGATTTTGGATTTATAATGGATGAAAAGGAACCCGATATTGTAATTTCTGTTGGGGGAGATGGAACGCTTTTGTATGCGTTTCATCGTTATTATAATCGATTGGATGAAACAGCATTTGTTGGTGTACATACAGGACATTTAGGTTTCTATGCAGATTGGTTACCGACAGAAGTAGAGAAATTAGTAATTGCGATTGCAAAAACACCATTCCAAGTGGTGGAATATCCGCTTTTAGAAGTTATTATTCGCTATGTGAATGGAAGTAAAGAGTCACAGTATTTAGCGATGAATGAGGCGACTGTAAAAAGTGCAGAAGGTACATTAGTAACAGAAGTAGAAATACGCGGAGAATATTTTGAAACATTCCGCGGGGACGGTCTTTGTATTTCTACTCCTTCAGGAAGTACTGCGTATAATAAAGCGCTTGGCGGAGCAATTATTCACCCATCTATTGAAGCGATTCAAATTGCAGAAATGGCGTCCATTAACAATCGTGTGTTTCGTACTGTAGGATCGCCACTCGTATTGCCGAAGCATCATACATGTGTGTTAAAGCCGGCTGCAGGAATGAACTTACAAATTACAGTGGATCATTTAACAATGGTCCATCAAGATGTGAAATCAATCCAGTATCGCGTCGCAAACGAGAAAGTACGATTTGTTCGTTTCCGCCCGTTCCCGTTCTGGAAACGAGTTCGTGACTCGTTTGTTGCAGATAAATAGAAAGGGTTATATATTTGAACAGATTTACATTGAAATGGGATATAGGGCTGGCTGAAGAGGGAACTTTAGTTAGGGAATTTTTGAAAACGAAAGGTATTTCTAAAGCCGCTTTAACGGATATAAAGTTTCACGGCGGGGCAATTGAAGTAAATAGTCAACATGCGAGTGTTCGTCATCAGTTGCGCGCTGGTGAAGAATTAAGTGTCTTTTTTCCAGTCGAGGAAAGAAGTGAAGGGATGATGGCAGAAGATATCCCTTTATGCATTGTATATGAAGATGATGCGGTTCTTATCATTGATAAAGAGGCGAACATGTCAACGATTCCGTCTAGAGAACATCCGACAGGGAGTGTTGCCAATGCGATTTTATCTCATTATGATAAGCAGCATCTTGCAAGTACAGTGCACATTGTAACACGGTTAGATCGTGATACTTCAGGGCTTATGCTTATTGCAAAAAATCGTTTCGTGCATCATCTTTTATCGAAGCAGCATCAACAAAAAGCTGTGAAACGAACGTATGAAGCAATTGTTCACGGAAAGATTGTAGAACGAGAAGGAATGATTGATGCACCAATTGGTCGAAAATCTGATAGCATTATTGAGCGAACGGTTTGTGAAGATGGACAAAGGGCAGTTACTCATTTTAAAGTAATTGATAGTACATATGATAAGACACATGTAGGGCTTGAGCTTGAGACAGGAAGAACGCATCAAATTCGTGTGCATATGGCTCATATAGGACATCCATTACTTGGTGATAGCTTATATGGAGGGAGAAGGGATGAAATGAAACGGCAAGCACTTCATAGTAAATCTTTGACGTTTTATCATCCTATTTTAGAGAAAGAGATGTCTTTCACTATAAAGCTTCCAAGCGATATGCAAGAAGTGTTGCGGCATACTTAAAAAGGGAACAAAATTCTTATATTATAAAGAATTTTGTTCCCTTTTTTCTTAGCGGAATAATATTAAAATTTGGTTTTCACCCGTACGCTTTATAACGAAAAATCCACTTTCGGCTTTTGTAGCAATGCCATTGTCATTTGGACGACAATATCCATGTGCTTCGCAAGTGCCGTCATCACGTACTAACATTTGTCCAATTAATCCGACAGGAAGCCACTCGGCGCGATCTTTTCTTGCTACATATTTGCAAGCTGGATCCCATTCTGTATTTAAAAGAGGTTGTATTTCTTCTGTTTCCGTCCATACATATTGGCGTTTTCCAAAGTTATCTGTTTTATAGCGTTTTTGCCAACTTAAAGCCCCGCTATTTCCTATAAGTGCAGGGGTTGCACTAGATATTCCTAAAATGAAAGAATCGTGTGAAGTAGCTATCCGAATTTTTTCTTCGCTACTAAATGTAACGAAATAACCGACATCAATAGGTTTATGACCTTCTGTTTCAAACATTTGTGCAAAATCCGTTCCGCTTGCATTGTAAGACGCGCCCTCAATGTACATTTCTCCATTATGGGCGAGCCATTTAGCCCCGATATTATGGTCGGTGTCGTTTACACCATTTGCAATAAACCAAGAATAAGCTTCTTCTGCAGTGCCGAAGCGCCCCATAATATGGCTACCTGCAAAATGAGCTGTTGATGTATGATGACCTTCCGCATGAGAAGAGGATCCGTTAGCGATAGTTGCGGTTCCTTCTGCGTGTGCTGCTTCGCCTAAAGCAATCGTCTGTTTACCCTCCGCATGAGAATAAGCACCGCTTGCTGTCGTTTCACTTCCCTCACTATGCGAACTATGTCCGGTTGCTTTTGAGTTTGATCCTTCTGCATGAGAGAAAGAACCTTTTGCGTGTGTTAATAAGCCTTCCGCATGTGCTGCCATGCCCTCCGCATGAGAGTGAAGCCCCTCCGCATATGCATATCGGCCGCCCCTTTTAACTTTTGTATTTTCAGGTGTAGGTGTCTCAATTATGAGTGGTTTTTCAGTTTGTATATCATTCGATGAAGCCAATGCCTCTTTTATTTTTTTTACTTTGTTTATAATAGCAGCTGGAATTTCTGGTTCCACTTTTTTATTTATTGCTACAGAAATATTTTCTTCGGCCTTTTCTTCTGTTTCGTTAGAATGTAGTACCTGTTCATCTTGATTTGAGAGCTGTTTATTTTTTTGTTTCATCTTTATTTTTTTACGATCGATTATGCGGCTCATCACAGCATTTTCTAAAGAGACATATGTTGGTTTTACTTTGCTTTTTTTTGATGACTCTTGTTCTTCCAGTTCTTCTATCGCTGCAGCCCGAATACTACACCAGTTGTTAATTCCGTACATGGGCAGATATAAAGGGGGAAATTTTCTTTTTTGTTTAGAAGATTTTTTCTTCATTCTGTCACCTCCTGCGACATTATATGTAGGGTAATTAAAAAAAGATGCACTTTATTGCATCTTTTTTTAATTACTTTACCTAGTTTTATATGAAATCTGCCTAAATAATGCTAAGTAAGGTAGTTATGAAATTGGACGGAATTTCTCAGCGACAAAAGGTAACGAAGAAGGGACAGAGATAGTCTCCATTTCAGGATAACGTAATCCGGTTAATTTGCCACCAAATACAGCACCAGTATCAATATTGACTGTCTGATTGACGAATCGAGGTTCTGCTACTGGTGTATGTCCATATACAATCCAAGCTTGCCCCTTGTACTCTTGCGCCCAATCGCGACGGACAGGTGAGCCATCGGCATGCTTTTCTCCTGTAATATCGCCATATAATACAAAGGTTTGTACTTTTTTATCTCGTCTTCCTATGTAATCTTGCCGAATCCCAGCGTGACATACGATTACTCTTTTTTCATCTAGTATGTGGTAGAGCGGTGATTGTTCATAAAGAGTGATAAAATTTTCTTTTATAATGTTTTGCTTATGAGAAGGAAGTGCCTCATATTCAGCAACAGTTGTTTCAAGTCCGTGAGCGACTGTTACATTACGCCCAAGGAAAAATCGATATAGTTTATTACAGTGATTTCCAGGAGCGTAATAAGCTTCTTTTCTATGTATGACAAGTTCCCATACAATTTCAATCATACGTAATGAATGAGGACCACGGTCTGTAATATCGCCAACGAATGCAAGTTTACGTTGGTCAGGGTGAACCGGTAGACCGCTACTCCAGTTATATCCTAGCTTCTCTGTTAAATTTTGAAACTCTTGGAAGCATCCATGAATATCTCCTATAATGTCATATTTCATATTTAAACCTCCATCGTATTTTTCATTAGTATATCTAAAAAAGGATAGAGATAAAAATATAGCGTTTTTGTGTTGTTCATTTAAACATAAAGATTTTCGTTCTTGAGCGAACATTTAAAATGAATCCAATCGCAATCATGTATGTAAGCAGTGAACTTCCTCCGTAACTCATAAGAGGTAATGTTATCCCTGTAATGGGAAGTAATCCGATTGTCATCCCGATATTTTGGAATACTTGGAAAGTAAACATTCCGATTGTACCAGCGCAAATGTAACTACCGAAAGGGTCATTACTTTCTAAAGCAATATGAATCATTCGAAAAATGAGTAAGAAAAAAAGAGAAATAATGACACTTGCGCCTAGAAATCCAAATTGTTCAGCGACATTAGTGAAAATAAAATCTGTATGTGGTTCTGGAAAATATACTTGTCCATTTTCCCACCCTTTTCCTTGCATTTCTCCGGATCCAGTCGCTAAGAATGCTTGTCTTAATTGATAGCCTTGTGCATCATATTTGTAAGGTGCTAACCATCCGTAGAAGCGATTTAATTGATATTCTTTTAAAATGTGTGCTTTAAAGAAATCTGTGTGAGTAAAAAAAATATATATTAATGTAGATCCAGCAACGAAAGTACCTGAAACTAATCCGAAAATAAAACGCCATCGTATGCCAGAAACTAGTATCATTGCTGCAAGCATCGCTGAAATGACCATTGTGTTTCCTAAATCTGGTTCTTTTGCAATAAGTAGTAGTGGTGGCAAGCTTGTCGCAAATATTTTTCCAAGTAATAAAAAATCATCACGCATTGTTCGGGGAAAATATTTCTCATTATGATTTGCTATAATTCTTCCAATGACGATAATTAAAAACAATTTCATAATTTCAGAAGGCTGAAAATTCCCGATGCCTGGGAGCCTGTACCAAGCGGTAGCGCCTTTAATTGTAACGGCACCTGGTACTTGAAGTTCTAGTCCAATAAGTAGTACCATTGCAAAGCTATACAAATACCAAGCAATTTTTTGATAATGATCGAAATCGATAATCATAATAACACCAATGGCTATAAATCCAATGAAATACCATTGGATTTGCTTTAGTACAAAATTGACGTTTTGTAAAAATGGCGGTAAAGAGGCTTGCGCACTTGCAATAGCACAACAACTAACAATCCCAATGGCAAATAAAATAAATAGTAATACGTAGTCTATTTGATATTGAGAATTTGGATCTTTCAATGTAGGTATTCCTTTCTAATGCTCTTTATAGTAATGGATTTTATAGTATGAGAAAGAATGTATGAACTATACGAATGATTCGCATATAGCCCATACACTTTTAATTTTGCAGAGTAATTTAATTGTTTAACTCTTTAATAATTATATCCAAACAATGGGAAAGACGTACATGTGCGTCAGGAAAAATATCTAGTTGATGAAGATAGTATTTTAAGGAACTTTTACACCATTGGTAAGCACTAAGTAGAGCTGCTCTATAGTCCGTAGTATTTTGTAAAAAGCCATATTCTTTTGCTGTTATAACGAGGTGTGTGAAATCTTCACAACCTTGAAGGAGCTTATTGTGTATTTGTTGTCCAGCATGGTAGCGAAATTGACTTAAAGGCTCAGAAATGTATATTGCATTTCCTTTAGAAAGTAAAGAAATCCATGAGGCCATATCAACACTACAAGAATATTGTCGCTCTTTAAGAGTACCAAAAGGATCAGTGAGCAATTCTTTTCGGAACAAAGTAGTTGTAGGCTCACCGATAATATTGTGCCCGCCCTTTAACATCCAATTACCTAAAAATATCCCGTTTAATGGAGTGTCTTCACTATATAACCTTTGTGTTGGATGGGAATCACCTATTAGATTTCCATGATCATCAATACGTACTCGATAAGAAGTAACAAGAGCAAGATTTTTATTGGGATCTTGCTCAAAATAGGTCATCATTTTTTGTATTTTATGCTTATAAAACACGTCATCGTCCATTAAAAAATTTATATACTCACCATTTGATTTTTCTATGAGCATAAGGTCATTGTGAAATTGTCCTAGAGTAGGGATATTTCGAATGTATGTTATATTTTTATAATTTGGTAAGTATTGTTCGCGTATTAAAGTTGCTGTTTCATCATTTGTACTATCATCTCCGATAATGATTTCAATATTTGAATAAGTTTGTGCCAATGCACTTTCTAGAGCAATTTTAAAATAATGAGGCCGATTATAAGTGGGAATAAGGATGGAAACGAGAGGTAGATTTTTTTCATTCATCATACATAACTTCCTTTCAGAAGTTTTTTTTTGTAAGAACAATATCTTGGTAACTTGTATATTCATGTCTGCCGCACCATAAACCGTAATGCGGCTTATTGATTATTTCTAGGCCGTACTTATTCAATAGATTGCAAATATCTGTCTCAGGATAAGCAACTGCAAAATTCGGAATATCTTTATTCACAACGTAGCAATTTTCAATTCGATGATAAAAACCTAATGTACTTTGTCCTGCATTTAAATAATAGGACGATTCAGGATTTATTAGAAAGAATGTAATGAAACATCTCCCGTCTTTTTTTAATACACGTACAATTTCAGATACGTAATGTTCTAATTCTTTTGGGAGAAGATGTGTAAATACAGAAGTTAAAAAGATAAAATCGAATGTCCCATCTTCATAGGGAAAACGATATTGAGAGGCATCTTCTGTTCCTTCTGGATTATAGAATTGATTGTATATGTCAACATGTTCAAAGTGAAAATTATTACGCATAGTTGAAATGTTATTTTGACACCAAATAATTCCATCTTTAAACAAATCAAATCCATAATACGCTCCATCATCATTTAAGTAATTCAATAATGGTACAGCCATTCGGCCGACGCCGCAGCCTACATCTAATACTTTTTCATTTGATTTTAAAGCGCCAATTTGAATAAAATGCTTTAGGAACTCTTTTCCAACTTTTTTGAAGTCGCCACCTACATACTGGACGAGTTCAGGAGGGGGGAGTAAAGTCATTTCTTTGTTAAGTTCGCTCATGAGTATACCCCTTTCTTGTATGAGAAGATGCAGTAAATCTATTAATAAAATTTTCAATTTGTAGTGAGAGAACACAGGAAAACCATTGTTATATGTAAGGAGATTCCGAAAAAGAATACTTAATTGGATTAGAAGTGAGAGAAGGATGAGTGAAAATAGAATCTCCTATAGATTAAATCTTTTTTTATTCTTTTCTCCAATAAACGCCAAATACATCAATTTTAGTAATAGGGGCTTTTAAATTCCGTTGATTTCTAAAGTCTGTCACAGCCTCAGCGCATGGCGGTAGCCCGTAGTCATCGATAATTATATAGCCACCTTTAGAAACTTTATCATATAAGTTCACGAGACCATCCATTGTAGATTCGTACATATCACCATCAAGCCGTGCAATTGCTATTTTTTCAATTGGTGCTGTTGGTAAAGTATCTTTAAACCAGCCTTTTAAAAATTTCACTTGATCATTTAGTAAATCATATTTTTTAAAATTCTCTTGTACTTGTTCTAAAGAGACGCGTAAGTAATCGAATGTGTGTAAATAATCACCGTAATCTTTTGGATATTGTTCTAGATTCGGTGCTGGCAAACCTTCAAATGAATCTGCGACCCACACATTACGATTCGTAATGTTGTTTGCTTGTAAAAAACCATTCATAAAAATGCATGATCCTCCGCGCCATACACCTGTTTCAATAAAATCTCCTTCTATATTTTCACGAACAACGGTTTCCATTGCCTCTTGTAATTGGTTCATACGTTCTCGACCAATCATGCTATGTGCTGCTCTTGGCCAATCCATTCCATCATGACGTTCACTTTTTGAAACATTTGGTTTTACAATTTTTAAGTTATGGTTTTCAGCATATTGCTTAATGAATAAAGGGAGGGGGACTGTAACTGGTTCGAATTCTAGTTCTTTCGAAATATGTAGAGATGCGGGTAAGTATGCCTCATATTCCAACCATATTTCAAATAAAATTGTCTTCTTTAGCAATTCGAGATAAAGCTGAACAGCAGATTTACTTTCCATATTTGTGCCTCCTGCAAAATGTCATACAACAATATGATTATGTAGATAGCGAATGTTTCATGATTGAATTTAAAATTGAAAAAGCAGTAAAACTGATAACAGTTTTACTGCTAAGTAAAAAATTAAGCAACTTTTTCAATAATAATAGATGCATTTGTACCAAGAGCTAATGATAGCCCAAGTCCTGTAACGATTACTTCAACTAATGATGGAGTTGTCGTAATTTGCGTAATTGCTTGAACAACGATAGGTGCTCCAACTGAGATTAAAGTAGCCCCAGTACCTGGTACAGATACCCCATTTACTTGGATTGTAAGCCCCCCTAATACACTTATTGCCGCAGTATATACGATAACAGTGATTTTATAGAATCCAGTTTCAGCAATAACGAAAGTATCAGCATCTAATTGAGAAATTGCTGTACCAAACTGAGATCCAACAGTATTAAATGGTACTGGAGCATTAAGTCCAAGATCTAAAGAAATTCCAGCGGAGTTAAATGCATACAATCCTGCTGGAAGTCCTAGTCCGGATGGTCCAGTCGGTCCAGTCGGTCCAGTAGCCCCAGTAGGCCCCGTAGGTCCAGTAGCTCCAGTGTCACCAGTAGGCCCCGTAGGTCCAGTAGCCCCAGTGTCACCAGTAGGCCCCGTAGGTCCAGTAGCCCCAGTGTCACCAGTAGGCCCCGTAGGTCCAGTAGCATC